>NZ_JCACHA010000745.1:684-10509 GCF_059503625.1 Skermanella sp. | reverse complement strand
CGAAGAAGGCGCCCAGCTTATGGTCTCCCGCCTTCTCGGTGCCGCGATAGCCGATCCGGTCCAACTCCTCGCCGAAGCTCTTGCCCTCACGGTCCTTGCGGCTGTCGGCATAGTCGCGCGTGAAGACCCCGGCGAACACGCCGGACGCCAGCATGGCCGGCGCGAAGCGGGAGCCTTCCTCGTTGGTCCAGTCGATCACCTCGATCGGCGCATTGGTTTCGTACCCGGTGTCCTTCAGCGTCCGCAGGACCTCCAGCCCCGAAAGCACCCCCAGGATGCCGTCGAACTTGCCGCCGGTCGGCTGGGTATCCAGGTGGCTGCCCATCGCGATGGGCGGCAGCGAGTTGTCCTTGCCGGGACGGCGGGCGAAGATGTTGCCCATCTCGTCCACGGTGACCGTGCAGCCGGCTTCCTCGCACTGCGCCACGAACCAGTCCCGCACCTGCCGGTCCAGATCGGTCAGCGTCAGACGGCAGACGCCGCCCTTGGCCGTGCCGCCGATCTGCGCCGTTTCCATGATGCTGTCCCACAGCCGCTGTGCGTTGATCTGAAGGTTATGCATGATCTTCCCTGTCAGGCGTGCTTATCGCTTCTTCGTAGCAAGGAGGGTGCCATTGCGGCCCCTCAGGGTTCGAAAGCGTCAGGAATTATTGGAAGGCGGCGCCGCGAACACCTCGTCGAGCGTCTTGGCATCGAAAAGTGCGTCCGCCCAAGCGCCATGTTCCTCCTGGCTCCCATCCATGACCCTCTGCCTATATGAATCCGGCATAGGACCGAATCGCCGAGTCATCAGACGAAGAAGCAGTTCAGCCCGGCCTTCGATACGGCCTTCAAGGACGCATTGCTCTGCGATCGACATGAGGCGTTCCGCCTTTTGAGGCACGACTTCGGTCAACATTTGGCGCAGCACTCCCTTCTTCAGTCCGTTAGGCTCCATCATCACGAAACGGACGAGCACGACGATCTCGTCGTCCAACTCCTCCGCCAGCGCTTCCCGGATCAGCATCTTCAGGATCTCTCGGATATCGCCATCGCGGGCGCCGTATTTGAGAACCTTGAAGCCGAACCGCAGTACCCGGTGCCTCGACAGAATCCCGCTATCCGTCTGGCTCAGATCGACCAGAGTATAGCGCAGATCGGGCAGCCAGGGGCGTATCTCGTCGTCGTCCCCGCCTTCCGTCGCACCTGCCAGAGTCAGTGGTACGGTCCATCTCTCCTCGCCATTGTAGACGACGATCGAAAACAGTGCCGGAAGCTTCCGCAGACGCCCGTTTTCGTCGCGCCCCTCCATCTTGTCCCACCAGTTCAGGATCTGGGCATCGTAGCCCAGAAGCTGAAGCGTGGTCCGATGGTCGGGCGAGGACTTATGCTCGACCAGCGTATAGACCAGGACCGGTTGCCCTTCCCTCGTCCGCGTCCGGTAGAGCCGGTCGGGCCGGCGCTCCTCCAACTCGTCGGAGATGAAGGAGGTCGGCAGCGACTCCGGCTCCTCATCCGCAAGCCGCCGGGCAATCGCCGCCGGCAGCCGCTCGCGGAGCAAGGCCAGCGCGGTGCCCGGCTGATCGAGCAGGCGCTTGAAATAGGCGTCGTGGCGGTGGAACAGGCGGGTTGGCACGGCGTGTTCGATTCAGGAACGGGAAAGACCGCCCCGTCATCGCACATATCGAATGGGGTAGCCACAGCCACCCGCACACGATGGAATTCCGCCGCACCCATGCTTGTCCTCCCTTCCCTACTCCGCCGCTTCCCGCCGCATCGGGTTGTTCGGGTGCTCCTTCCACGTCATGTACGAAGAGCCGTCGTCCAGCCGCTCCATCGTGATGCAGTCCTCCACCGGGCAGACATGCATGCACAGGTTACAGCCGACGCATTCTTCCTCGATCACCTCGTAGCGCCGCCCGCCATCGATCCTGAGCGCCGCGATCGACTGGTGCGAGGTGTCCTCGCAGGCGATGTGGCACAAGCCGCACTTGATGCAGGTGTCCTGATCGATCTTCGCCACGATCTTGTAGTTGAGGTTCAGGTCTTCCCAGTGGACGTAGTTGGGGATCGCCATGCCGGTGAACGCCTTGACATCGGCGAAGCCCTTGCCGTCCATCCAGTTGCTCAGCCCATCGGCCATCTCCTCGACGATCCGGAAGCCGTGATGCATCGCGGCGGTGCAGACCTGCACCGTACTGGCGCCGAGGCTGATGAACTCCGCCGCGTCCCGCCAGGTGGAAATGCCGCCGATGCCGCTGATCGCCATGCCCTGGCATTCGGGATCGCGGGCGATATCGGCCACCATCCGCATCGCGATCGGCTTGACCGCCGGTCCGCAATAGCCGCCATGGGTGCCCTTGCCATCGACCACCGGCGTCGGCGCCATGACGTCGAGATCGACCGACATGATCGACTGGATCGTGTTGATCAGCGAGACCGCATCGGCCCCGCCCCGCTTGGCCGCCCGCGCCGGTCCCAGGATATTGGTGATGTTGGGCGTCAGCTTGACGATCACCGGCATCCGGCTGTGCTGCTTGCACCAGCGGGTGACCATCTCGACATATTCCGGCACCTGCCCCACGGCGGAACCCATGCCGCGCTCCGACATGCCGTGGGGGCAGCCGAAGTTCAGTTCGATGCCGTCGGCCCCGGTATCCTCCACCTGGGCCAGGATGCGCTTCCAGCTTTCCTCCTCGCACGGCACCATCAGAGAGACGACGACCGCCCGGTCCGGAAACTGGCGCTTGACCGACTTGATCTCCTGAAGGTTGATGTCCAGCGGCCGGTCGGTGATCAGCTCGATGTTGTTGAAGCCTGCGACCCGCGTGCCGTTGTAGCTGAACGCGCCGTACCGCGACGACACGTTCACAACAGGCGGGTCCTCTCCCAAGGTCTTCCAGACCACGCCGCCCCAGCCGGCCCGGAAGGCGCGGACGACGTTGTATTCCTTGTCGGTCGGCGGGGCCGAGGCCAGCCAGAACGGGTTGGGCGAGCGGATGCCGACGAAGTTGCTGACGAGATTTGCCATGATCCTGTTCTTCCCTGCTTATCTGTCCGCCGCCGTCATGAATTGGTCAGCAGGCGATGGATCGCCCGCGCCGCCACCTTGCCGTCCTGCACCGCCGAAACGGTCAGGTCGATCCCGCCGATACAGTCGCCGCCGGCGAACACGTTCGCCAGCGACGTCTGCCGGTCCTCGTTCACCGCGAACCGCCCGTCCGGCTGGAACTCCAGGATCTCCGCGAAGCCTTCTTCGCCGACCGCCGAGGGCACGAAGCTCTGGCCGATCGCCTTGAACACCATGTCGGCCGGAACCCGGAAGACCTCTCCCGTCCCCGCCAGCCTGCCGGCCTCGTCGAGCACCGTGTACTCGAACTCGACTTCCCTCAAGGAACCGCCAGCGCCCAGCAGGGCTCGCGGCTGAGCCCAGTACTTGATCCTGACGCCGTTGGTCTGAGCCCACTCCTGCTCCGCCCCGGTCGCCGACATGGATTCCGGCCCGCGCCGGTAGACGATGGTGACATCCTCCGCCCCAAGCCGCTTCGACTGGGTGGCGACGTCGATGGCGGTGTTGCCGCCGCCGATTACGACGATCTTGCGCCCGACCGGCAGCACCGACTTGTCCGGCGCCTGTCGAAGCGCCGCGATGAAATCGACTGCGTTGCTGACGCCCGCCAGATCCTCGCCGGCGATCCGCAGCGCATTCACGGCGTTGTGCCCGATGCCCAGAAAAACGGCGTCGTAATCGGCCCGAAGCTGCGCCAGCGTAATGTCGCGCCCCAGCGCCTTGCCGTACTCGACGGTGACGCCGCCGACGGACAGGATGAAATCGACCTCCCGCTGCGCGAAGTCGTTGGTCATCTTATAGGCGGCGATCCCGTACTCGTTCAGCCCGCCCGCTTTGGGCTGCATCTCGAATACCGTCACGTCATGACCGTGAAGCGCCAGCGCGTGGGCACAGGACAGCCCCGCCGGCCCGGCGCCGACCACGGCGACCTTCCGCCCGGTCGGTTCGGCGCGGGTGAAGGGTTGGATCTCCCGGTCGAACAGCCAGTCCGTCGCATAGCGCTGGAGAGCGCCGATGGTCACCGGCTTGTGCTCCTGCGCCGTCCGGACGCAGGCCTGCTCGCACAGGATCTCGGTCGGGCAGACGCGGGCGCAGGTGCCGCCCATGATGTTGTCTTCCAGGATCGTGACCGCCGCCCCCTTGACGTTGTCGGTCGCGATCTTGGCGATGAAGCTCGGGATGTCGATCCCGGTCGGGCACGCCTCCATGCAGGGGGCGTCGTAGCAGAAATAGCAGCGCGCCGCCTCGATCAGCGCCTGTTTCCGGTTCAGCGGCGGTGTGGCATCGTCGAAATTGACTTCGTACTCCCGTGGCGAAAGCCGTCCGGGAGCGATATCAGCCGGCACGTCCATCACGCTCGTCATCCCGCCTGCTCCTGTTCCGTTTGTTGGTATGTTTGGATGGATGCTATAAAGAAATTGACCGCTTGGTCAACTTGTTTCAAAAATGTAGAAAAATGGGACGGAATGCTGCTCAGATGAGCGACCTGATGAATAATTCGGCTTCACCGCGCACCACTGCTTCCCGTGGCCGTATCCGGCGGGAAAACGAAGCCCGTATCCTTGAAGCGGCCGAGCGGGTCTTTGCCGAAACCGGCCTTGCCGGCGCCACCATGTCGCAGATCGCCCAGGCGGCCGGCCTGCCCAAGGCCAACCTGCACTATTACTTCGGCACCAAGGAGCAGCTTTATCAAGCCGTCCTGACCGCCATACTGGAACTCTGGCTCGACGCCACCGACGCGATGCTGCCCGAAAGCGATCCGGCGCTGGCCTTGGCCGGATACGTCCGCGCCAAGATGCGCCATTCCCGAACCCGCCCCTTTGCCTCCAGGGTGTTCGCCAACGAGCTGCTGAGCGGCGCTCCCTTTCTGACCGACTACCTGGAGATCGATTTGAAGCAGCGGGTCGAAGCCAAGTCGCGCATCATCGCGGGCTGGATCGCCGAGGGGCGGATGGCGGCGCTCGACCCCCGCCACCTGTTCTTCATGATCTGGGCGATGACCCAGACCTATGCCGATTTCGCTGTTCAGATCCGGGCAGTGATGAGCGTCGAAAGCCTCGACGATACCGCCTGGGATGAGGCCACCGACGAAGTCATCACATTCGTGCTGCGCGGCTGCGGCATCACGCCGGCGGCATCAGCGCCATGAAGAGCGATACACGCCAGCAGCAGATCCTGGACCTCGCCGGGCGGCAGGGCTTCGTCTCGATCGACGGGCTGTCCCGCCAGTTCGAAGTGACGCCCCAGACCATCCGCCGCGACATCAACCAGCTTTGCGACCAAGGATTGCTGGAACGCCACCACGGCGGCGCCGTGCCCCGCTCCAGCACCCACAACGTCGATTACGTCGAACGCAAGGCGCTGGGGTCGGAAGCCAAGCGGGCCATCGGCCGGCTGGTCGCCCGCCACGTTCCGGAAGGCGTCTCCCTCTTCATCAATATCGGCACGACGACGGAGGCGGTCGCACAGGAACTGGTCAACCACAAGGGCCTCAGCGTCATCACCAACAACCTCAACGTCGCGGCCTTCCTGGCGTCGGGCACCGACCTCGACGTGCTGGTGGCGGGCGGTCTGGTCCGCAACCGGGACGGCGGCATCATCGGCGAGGCGACGATCGACTTCATCAACCAGTTCAAGGTCGATATCGGCATCATCGGGATCAGCGGCATCGACCTGGACGGCACGCTGCTCGACTTCGACTATCGGGAGGTGCGCGTTGCCCAGGCGATCATCCGCAACGCCCGCACCGTCTTCCTCTGCACCGACCACAGCAAGTTCGGCCGCAACGCTATGGTCCGGCTGGGCCATATCGGCGAAGTCTCGGCCCTGTTCACCGACAAGGCGCCGCCGCCGCCGCTGGCCGAGGTGCTGAGCGCGCATGGCGTGGCCGTGCATATCGCCAAGCCGGAATAAGCCGCCGGTTTGGGCAACAGCCTACCGATTGAGCACTCGTCCGGTCCCATACTGCTCGCACGACTTCCGAAAACCGTTTGCGGTGCCGGATGCATCTCTGGCCCGCGTCTTGCGATCCGTTCAAGCCTTGCGGATACAAACGAAATAACCCATTGGCTGTGACTTGAGATCCGCACAGTCTCAGTACCGCTTCGGCATGCGGAAAACACCTCGACAAAGCTGGTCCAAGCTCCTGATAGGCCTCGAATTAGCCATCGTGAGCACTTATTTCTTGGACCGGAGGGACTTGATGAGTTTACCGGAGAGATCTGCCAACGTGGTGTTGAATTTTCTGCGCAAACGTCAGGATGAGGAGCAGGTGGCAGCGACCGTGCCGCGAGGCATCCGGGTCTACGCGATCGGCGACATCCACGGCCGCGCGGACCTGCTGATGCGCCTGCTCGACATGGTGACCGAGGATGCCAGGGCGGCGCCCGACCCCGTCAACTATCTGGTCTACCTCGGCGATTACGTCGACCGTGGGCTGCATTCCCGGCAGGTCATCGACATCATGATCGGCGGTCCGCCCGCCACCTTCGGCGCGGTGCACCTGCGCGGCAACCACGAAGCGACCTTCGAGGAGTTCCTGACCAACCCGGCCGTCGGGCCCGGCTGGTTCAAGTTCGGCGGCCTCGCGACCCTTCACAGCTACGGTGTCCAGATACCGTCCGGACTGACCCAGCAGGAGCGCATCGCCTATGCCCAGCAGGAATTGCGGAAGGCGATGCCGCCGTCGCATGTCAGCTTCCTCAGCCATCTGCGGCCGAGCCTGACCATCGGCGACTATTTCTTCACCCATGCCGGCGTCAAGCCGGGCGTGCCGCTGAACCGTCAGGACCGCGAGGACATGCTGTGGATTAGGGAGGAGTTCCTGACCTCCAATACCGATCATGGCAAGGTCGTCGTCCATGGCCACACGATCAGCGAACTACCGGAAATCCGGAGCAACCGGATCGGCATCGATACCGGAGCCTACGCCAGTGGCCGCCTCACCTGCCTCGTGCTGGAAGGCGACCGCCGCCGCTTCATCGCCACGGAACGCTAGTAGCGGAAAACGCTAGTCGCGGAAATTGATGTACTGAAGGGGCTGTTCGATCTTCAGGCCCTTGACCATCGCGATGGCGGCCTGAAGATCGTCGATCTTCTTGCCGGTGACCCGCAGCTCGTCGCCCTGGATCGACGCCTGGACCTTCATCTTGCTGTCCTTGATCGCCTTGGTGATCTTCTTGGCCAAGTCCTTGTCGATGCCCTGCTTGACGGTGATGACCTGCCGGACGCTGTCGCCCGCGGCCTTTTCCGGCTTGCCGTAATCCAGGGCGCCCGGATCCAGCTTGCGCCGCGTGAAATGGACGACCAGCAGTTCGTGCATCTGCTTCATCTTCAGGTCGTCGTCGGCCAGGAGCGTCAGCTCGTTCTCCTTGCGCTCGATCGAGCAGCGCGACCCCTTGAAGTCGTAGCGCTGCCCGATGTCGCGGATCACCCCATCCAGGGCGTTGTCGACTTCGGCAATTTCGGTCTTCGATACGATGTCAAAAGACGGCATGGTCTTCCCGTATGCTGGCAAAATGGGCTGCTGGCGAACAGGACGCGACCCTAGCACGCCCTACGGCAAAAGCCATACTCTCCGGAACCCGTGCTCCCCAGCAGCTGCGATGAGCGTTGAAAACAAGGCGGACCGGAACACCTGATACAGCTAAAATCGCTCAAGCAACACCAACAGGAGGACAAGAATGCCCCACCTCGACCGCGACAGCTTCATCGCCTTGCTCGACCGCCTCGGCGATCCCGACGAGGCCGAGGTGCTGGCAACCGCGCGGGAAATCGACCGTCGCGTCCGGGAAAGCGGCATGACGTGGAGCGAACTGCTGGCCCCGCCTCCTTCGGCGGCACGCGGCGAAGGTTATGACGATTATCGCGGCGCCTTCACCGATGACGACCTGTTCGACATCGATCAGCCCCGCCCCAGGGAAGGCTATGCCGGCGACACCGCCCTGATCGACGAACTGCTGGCCAACCAGGACCTGGCGCCGGAAACCCGCCAGGAGCTGCTGGACTTCAAATCGGATATGGCCGAGGGGGAGTTCACCGACATGGACGCCAAGTACCTGCGCGGCCTGCACGCCCGCCTGACCCGGCAAACGCACCCCACCGCCTGAGGTGCCCGGCGGCGCCTATCCCCGGATCGCCGCCGCGATATCGCCGACCGACGTGAACATGCGGTCCGGAGCCTGGGCCTCCAGCAGTTCGGGCTTGGCATAGCCCCAGGACACGGCGGCGAACGGGATGCCGAGGCTGCGCGCCGCCTCGGCATCCCGGACCTCGTCGCCGATGCAGATCGTCTTGTGCGCCGGCACGCCGCTCCGCCGCAGGACCTGCCTGAACTTCGGCGGCTTGCCGAAGATCGATGCGCCGCAGGCGTAATGGTCGATCAACCCGGCGTTCCGATGCCCCAGAACGCGCCGGACGTTCTCTTCCGAATTGGACGTCACGACGGCAATCCGCATGTCCACGGCCTTGAGATCCCGCAGCATTTCCGGGACTCCGTCGAACAGTGCGATGCCGTCGATGTCGGCGGCCATCATCCGCCTCATATAGGCCGCGATCATCGGCATCTTCCACAGCGGCACGCCGAGCCGGCGGATGATCTCCCGGTTGCCGACGCCTCTCAGCGTCTCGAACTCCGCGTCGTTCAGGGGACGGAAGCCGTAATTCCGGGCCACGCCGTTGAAGACGCTGCGGAACCACGGCAGGCTGTCGGCCAGGGTGCCATCGAAGTCGAAGATGGCGAGGCGGTATTTCATGAGAGATGTCTCAGGGTGTGAAGGCGGAACCGCCGCGACGGTACCCATTGCCGCGACGGTCCGCAATCCACCTCGGACGCTGCTTACTCCGCCGCCTGCGCCGGAGCCTTGTCCTCACCCGCCCCCATCACCTTGTCGATCGTGATCGGCAGGTGGCGGATACGCCGGCCGGTGGCGTGGAAGATGGCGTTGGCGATGGCGGCCGCCGTGCCGACGATGCCGATCTCGCCCAGCCCCTTCACTCCGATCGGGCTCGCCTTGTCGTCCTGCTCCTCGACGAAGATCACGTCGATGTCGTAGACGTCGGCATTCGCCGGGATGTGGTACTCGGCGATGTTGTGGTTCATGAAGCGGCCCAGCTTCTTGTCCATCAGGCTTTCTTCGTGGAGCGCCATGCCGATGCCGAACACCACGCCGCCCAGGATCTGGCTGCGGGCCGTCTTCAGGTTGAGGATCTTGCCGGCGGCTACCGCATCGACGATCCGTGTCACGCGGATGACCCCAAGCTCCTCGTCCACCCGGACCTCGGCGAAGATCGCGGAGTGGGTGTAGCCGGAATACTTCTTCTTGGTTTCCGGATCGGGAGCCGTGGTTTCCTCCGCCGAGATCTCGCGCTCTCCGCTGGCCGCCATGGCATCCGCCAGGGTCACGAACCGCGACGGGTCGCCGGACACGGAAATCCGGCCGTTCTCGAACATGACGCGGTCGATGCCGAAGTTGGCGAGCGGCGAGCCCTCCACCTTGCGGGCATGGTTGAAGAGGGTCTCCCGGACCTTATGGCAGGCGGCCGTGACAGCGGTGCCCGCCGAAGCCGCCGCCCAGGAACCGCCCTCGACCGGCGATTTCGGCAGCGACGAGTCGCCGATCTTGACCGTAACGTCTTCGATCGGAACGCCCAGTTCGTCCGCCGCGATCTGCGCCAGGATGGTGTAGGTGCCGGTGCCGATATCGGCGGTCGCGGTCGCCACCTCCACCTTGCCGTCGGCGTTCAGGACGGCGCGGGCGCTGGTTTCCTGCATCATC
>NZ_JCACHA010000745.1:0-674 GCF_059503625.1 Skermanella sp. | reverse complement strand
GCTTCCCAGACGCCGGACGCCATGCCCCAGCCGATCAGTTCGCGGCCCTCGCGCATCGACCGCGGCTCAGGCGTCCGCTTCGACCAGCCGAAGCGCTCGGCGCCCTGCCGGTAGCAGGCGCGCAGCTCCTTGCTGCTGAACGGCTTGTCCGCGTTCTGGTCCTTCTCGGCGTAGTTCTTCAGCCGGAGTTCGATCGGATCGACGCCGGCCGCATAGGCCAGCTCGTCCATCGCCGCTTCCAGGGCGTAGACGCCCAGGGTGGCTCCGGGAGCCCGCATGTCGCCCGGCGTGTAAGTGTTCAGCTTCGCAAGCTCATAGGTGAGCTTGGTGTTGGCGCAGTCGTAGAGCAGGCCCGACCAGTTGACGACGACTTCCTGGTAGTCCTCGAAGGTCGAAGTCTCCGCGACAGCGTCGTGGCGGATCGCCTGAAGCTTGCCGTCCTTGCCGGCGCCGATGGCGATCGTCTGGATCGTGTCGGGACGATGGGTAAAAGTGAACATCTGGTCGCGTGTCAGCACCACCCGCACCGAGCGCTTAAGCTCCATCGCCGCCATCACGGCCAGGAAAAGCTGGTACTGCGGCCGCAGGCCGGAACCGAAAGCCCCGCCGACGAAGGGCGAGATCACACGGATGTCGTCCTTCTTCAACCCGAAGATGCCGGTGACGTAGTTCTG
>NZ_JCACHA010000744.1:0-10525 GCF_059503625.1 Skermanella sp. | reverse complement strand
GTCGGTGCAGCCCATTCGGCCAAAAGGACGAACCACTTGGCCGGTACGCTTTATAGAGGTAGGCCCGGAATGCAAAGGGGAGTGTTAACTTTTGCTGGTGTAAGTAAAGCGTCTGCCTTGGGTAGGTAACTGATTGGCTTGACTGTGCGTTACGCAGATGCTCACTCAAAGGATATGCCGCCTCCGTGCTCTACCCAGGGCGGCGGCACCTCCTTGCGCACCAGGATCGTCGACAGCGTACCGGAGGTATTGTTCGCCATCGCGGACGACGGCACGCTGGTCTACCTGAACCCGGCCTGGACGCGGCTGACGGGCTTCGCCGTCCAGGACAGCGTCGGGCGCAGCTACCTGGACTTTCTCTGGCGCGAGGACAGGGAGGCCAGCCGGGAGCGTTTCGCCCTGGTGCTGGCCGGCGACACCCCCGACTACCGGCACGATGTCCGCATCGGGAGGCGTGACGGCGGTTTCCGCTGGGTGACCGTGCATGTCACGATCGAACGCAACTCGGGCGGGCAGGTCTCCGGCACCTGCGGGTCGATGGTCGATATCACCGACCGCAAGCTGATGGAAACGCTGGCCCATGGCGAACATTCCGTCCTGGAAGCGATCGTCGGCGGCGTCCCGCTGGAATCGGTGCTCGACCGGATCTGCCGCCTGTGCGAGGAAATCCTCGATCATAGCCGATGCTCGATCCTGCAACTCGATCCCGACGGCGTCCACGCCAGGATTGCGGCGGCCCCCGGCCTGCCGCCCGGCTACACGGCGACCGTCGGCAGCATCGCGATCGGCCCCTCCGTCGGGTCGTGCGGCGCCGCCATGGCAACCCTCAAGCCGGTCATCGTCGCCGATATCGCCAACGATCCGCTGTGGGACGGGTATCGGGAACACGCCCTGAAGCATGGCCTGAAGGCCTGCTGGTCGTTCCCGATCATGGCGGAAGGAACCGTCTACGGCGCCTTCGGGATCTATTACGGCATGGTCCACGCCCCGGCTGAAGGCGACCTCCAGGTCGCCAGCCGGCTGGCCAAGCTGGCCGCCGTGGCGATCCTCCGGCGGCGCAACGACGAAGCGATGCGCCGGAGCGAGCAGCGCTTCCGCGACTTCACGGAGGTCGCCTCCGACTGGCTGTGGGAAACCGACGCGGAGTTCCGGATGACCTACGTCTCCGGGCGGGTCCAGGATACCCTGGGAATACCGCCCGCCGAGATGCTTGGCCGCCGCCTGTCCGAGGCCCTGCTCCAGGACGCCGGGTCGCCGAAGTGGCGGCGGCACCTGGACGATCTCCGGTCCAGCAGCCGGATCAAGGACTTCGAGTTCTCCTACCGGCGGCCCGACGGCGTCCAGCGCTGCTTCGTCGTCAATGGGATGCCGGTGCTGGGCGAAGACGGCAAGGTCGTCGGCTACCGGGGAACCGGCAGCGACGTGACCGCGGAACGCGAGGCGACCGATGCCCTGCGCAACCGCAAGCGCCAGCTTTCCGAAGCGCAGCGGATCACCCGCACCGGCGACTGGCTGTGGAACATCGGGCGGGATACGATCGACTGGTCCGACGAGATCTACCGTATCTTCGGCGTCAGTCCGGACGCCTACGATCCGACCCTCGACACCGTCTTCTCCTTCGTTCACCCCGACGACCAGCAGACGGTGATCGACACCCTGACCCGTTCCGTGAGGGAAAAGACCGGAGGCATCCTGGAATACCGCATCTGCCGCCCGGACGGCGACGAGCGTCACATCCGGGCGGAGTGGCTGTGCGGCCTCGACGCCGGGGGCGAGGTCCGCGACGTGTTCGGCGTCTGCCAGGACATCTCCGAACGGAAGCAGGCGGAGGAAGTGCTGCGCACCGCCAAGAACAAGGCGGAAGCGGCCAGCCGCGCCAAGTCCGAGTTCCTCGCCAGCATGAGCCACGAACTGCGGACGCCGCTCAACGCCATCCTGGGCTTCAGCGAGATCCTGAAGGAACAGATACTCGGACCCCTGAGCGAGCGCTACCGCGACTATGCCGGCGACATCCACCGCAGCGGCCAGCACCTGCTCGACCTGATCAGCGACCTCCTCAACATGGCCCGGATCGAGGCGCGGCAGGTCGAGTTCAACGAGGAAACGGTCCCCCTGGCGGAGGTGATGGACGAGGCGCTCCGGCTCACCCGCCTGTCACCCGGCGAAACTCGCCACGCGGTCGAACTGAGCCTTCCGGAGCCGATGCCGGCGCTGCTGGCCGACCGGCGCGGGCTGAAGCAGGTGCTCATCAACCTGCTGGGGAACGCCGCCAAGTTCACGCCGGACGGCGGCCGGATCGGCGTCAGCGCCGGCCTGCGCGACGGCTTTCTGGAGATCGCCATCGCCGATACCGGCATCGGCGTCCCGAAGGACCGCATCCCAGACCTGGGCAAGCCGTTCATGCGGGTCGAGAACGTGATGTCCCAGCGCTACCAGGGCAGCGGCATGGGCCTGTTCATCTCCAAGGCCTTGATCGAGCGCCATGGCGGCTCGATGCGGATCGAAAGCGCTCCCGGAGAAGGCACGACGGTCACCATGCTGATCCCGGCTTCCAGGGTCATCTCCGCCTGGGGCATTCCTGAAGAGCCTTTGCACTGACTACCCGCATGGCCTAACCAGGGACCGCACCAGGAACCGGCGGACGGTTACCCCGGTATGGCGGAGGGTTTGAGGCATGGGAAGACTGGGCCGGTTTTCGACCTTGCTGGTTGTAGCGCTTGCCTGGGGACCCGCCGCCTTGGCGGCCGACCGCCAGCCGGTAGGCCGGGTGATCCGCCAGGAAGGCGGCGCCAGCGTGCTGCGCGATGCCGTCCGCTCCCCCCTGCTGCCCGGAACGGCCGTATTCGCCGGCGACGTGGTGGAAACCGCCGCATCCTCCCGCGTGACCCTGCGGTTCGAGGACGACAGCACCCTGACCGCCGGCCCGGACAGCCGGGTCGCGGTGTCCGAGTATGCGGTTGCTCCGTCGGGCGGCCGGGCAAGCGCGCTGTTCACCCTGCTGACCGGCATCGTCCGGGCCGCCGTCCAGCAAGCCGGCTTCGGCGTCTTCGCCGTCCAGACGGAGGACGCCGTCTCATCCGCCCGCTCGACCGAATGGACGGTCGAGATCCTGCCCGCGAGCACCGCCGTCCTCGGCATCGAGGGCGCCGTCCAGGTCACCAGCCGCCGGACGGCAGGCGTCCCGGGAGCTTCCGTCACGATCAACCCCGGCCAGGGGACCGACGTGGCGCCCGGCGCCGCTCCGACCGCTCCCGTAACCTGGGGAGCGCCCAGGGTCGAGCGGACGCTCCGTCTGGTCGGACCTTCGGTTCGCTGAGACCGCCCTCCATGCGACTGCCCGGCCGCTGGCTGCTGCTGCCGCTGGCGATCCCGCTGGTCCTGGCCCTCCTGCGCCTGACCGATGCCGAACCCGCACCGCTCCAGGACCTGGAGGCGCAGATGCTGACGCTGCGCTACCGCCTGCGCGGCCCCCTGGAGCCGTCTGGCGCCGTGTCGCTGGTCATGATCGACGACCGCACCCTGGCGGAATACGGCCGCTGGCCCCTGTCGCGCCGCCTGATCGCCGACGCCCTCCGCCGCCTGACGGCGGACGGCGCTTCCGTGGTCGCCGTCGACCTGCTGTTCGCGGAGCGGGAGCGCGGCATCCCCGATCCCGATGCCGAACTGGCCGAAGCCCTGGCGGCGTCGCCCCGGGCAATGGTCGGCTTCGCCTTCCTGTTCGATCCGGAGCGGGCGGTCTCCAGCGTGCCGCCCTCCGCATTGGCCGACGCCGCGTACCGGGTGGTCCGCGAACCGGCCGTGGCCGCCGATATTCGTCCGCCGGACCCCGCCGGCCTGATCGCCCCGCTGGAGCCGCTGGCGCGCGCCGCCGTCCCGGCCCATGTCAGCGTCCTGCTAGACCCCGACGGCCAGCTTCGCCACGACCAGACCGCCATCCGCTACGGCGATGCCTGGTTCCCCAGCCTGCCGGTCGAGGCGGTCCGGCGCTTCCTCCGGATCGATCCCGACGACATGGTCCTGCATCTCGGATCGGGCGTGGCGCTCGGCCCCGACTTCGTCGCCACCGACAGCCGCATGCGGCTGGCCGTCAACCACTACGGTCCGCCCGGCACGGTCGAGACGCACTCGATGGTCGACCTGCTCGGCGGTGGACTGGCGGAGGGGACCTTCCGCGACCGCGTCGTCCTGATCGGCGCCTCCGCGCGCGGGGTCGGCGACAGCTTCGCCACCCCGTTCAGCCGGACCCTTCCCGGCGCCGAGCACCTCGCGACCGTAATCGACAACCTGCTGACCGGGCGGACGCCGACCGACCGCCCGGCCTTGGTGCCCGCCGATACCGTCGCCATCCTGGCCGGCGGCATCGCCGCGACGCTGCTCGGGACGCTGCTGACGCCCGTTCTGGCCGGTCTGACGACACTGGCGCTGATCGCGGGCTGGATCGTGGCGGCGACCGTCCTGTTCGCCAAGGCGAACCTCTGGCTGGCGGTGACGTCGCCAGCGCTGGCGGCGTTCGCCGGCTTCGCTTTGTCCTCCGCCCGCCGCAGCCTGATCGGCGACCGTGCCCGCAGGCTGGCGGAGCGGCAGCGGCGCAACCTGATGCGCTACTTCTCTCCAGAAGTGGCCGAGCGGCTGATGAACACCAACGCGCCGGGCCTGGACGACCGGGTGCAGACCTGCGCCATCCTGTTCATCGATCTGGTCGGCTTCACCGGCGTCAACGAGCGCCTGTCGCCGAACGAGGCGATGGACCTGCTCCGGGGCTTCTACCGGCTGGTCGAAAGCGCCGTGCTCGACCACGGCGGCATCGTGGACAAGTTCATGGGCGACGGCGCCATGGCCGTCTTTGGCATCATCACTCCCTCACCGGACGATGCCGCCGACGCGCTGAAGGCCGCCCGCGTGCTCGCGTCCTCCATGGACACGCTGAATGCCGAACTGGAGGCCGCCGGCCTGACCACTCTGAAGATCGCCATGGGCCTGCACATCGGCCCTGTGCTGATCGGCGATACCGGCGGGACGCGGCAGTTCACCTATACCGTGACCGGCGATCCGGTCAACGTCGCGAGCCGGCTCCAGCACATCACCCGCGAGCTTGGCGTCGTCATCGCCGCCTCCGACGCGGTGATCGAAGCGGCCCGTTCCAGCGGCGGCGGAGGCGGCGCGGTCGAGGGATTCGTGGAGCTGCCCCTGACGAGCCTGCGCGGCCGGGAGCGCCCGGTCGGCATCTGGGGCTGGCCGGCGCCGCCCGCAGATTGAGCGGGAACGGGAACCGGGGTGCCGCTGTTGTGGACTGCTGCCGGTATCGGCACGGTAGTAACCACAACGGTCGAGGAGCGAACACGTGACCGAAACACTTCCCGGCGATGTGCCAGACGATGTGGACGCCGCCGTCATGCGTGTCCTCAAATCCGCCTGCGACCAGGAGATC
This sequence comes from Skermanella sp., assembly GCF_059503625.1. NCBI lineage: Bacteria > Pseudomonadati > Pseudomonadota > Alphaproteobacteria > Rhodospirillales > Azospirillaceae > Skermanella > Skermanella sp. The sequence goes on along the minus strand of NZ_JCACHA010000744.1, from coordinate 5,097 downwards.
ATGATCGCCACGGCGGAAAGCTGCACCGGCGGCCTGATAGCCTCGCTCCTGACGGACGTGACCGGCTGCTCCCACGCCTTCGAGCGCGGCTTCGTCGTCTACACCAACGATGCCAAGAACGAGATGCTGGGCGTCCCGAAAACGCTGCTGGAGAACCCCGGCCCCGTGTCCGAGGAGGTGGCGAGAGCGATGGCGGAGGGCGCACTGTCCCATTCCAACGCCCATGTCGCGATCTCCGTCACCGGCTTCGCCGGTCCCGGCGCTCCCGGCGACGAACCCGGCCTCGTCCACTTCGCGCTTGCCCGCCGCAACGGTCCCACCACTCACAGGATGGAGCGCTTCGGCGATATCGGACGCGGCGGCGTTCGCCTGGAATGTACCCGGACCTGCATGTCCATGCTGCGGGAGGAGATCTGCGCCGCCGAACCCGCCGTCAGATGACGGCGACCAGCCTGCGGATCAGCACCGCCGCCCCTTCGGCGGCGGCCCCGCAGAAGCTGGCGAAGTCCATGTGGCTTTCGGCGCCCGCCAGATCGCTCAGCGAGCGCACCACCAGACTGGGAATGCCGTAGCGCTCCGCGACCTGCGCCACGGCCGCCCCTTCCATCTCGATCGCCATGGCGCCGCCGAACTCGCGGTGCAGGCGCTCCCGCGTTTCCTCGCAATTGAGGAAGGTATCGCCGGTCAGGACGGTACCGAAGTGGATCGACGGAACGCGCGGCTCCGCTCCGGTGGCCTTGGCGTCGAACGGCGGCAGGGTGACGCCGTCGAGCGCCGAACGGACCTTCGCTTCCAAGCCGGCTGCCAGGGCGTAGCCATGAGTTTCGTCGAAGCCCGGCAGCGGCGGAATGCCGGGCTGGTAGGTCCTGATCCTTCCTTCCACCAGCGCGCCGTAGTCGTGCTGGACCAACCGCGTCGCGATCACCACGTCGCCGATGCCGAGCGCCGGGTCCAAGCCGCCGGCCACGCCGGAGAACAGCAGGGCATGGCAGCCGAAGATCTCCGCCAGCAGGGTCGCCACCACGGCGGCGTTGACCTTTCCGACGCCGCTTTCGGCCATGACCGTCGGCCGTCCCTCCAGCGTTCCTTCCCGGAAGGTCAGGCCTGCCAGCACCCGAGTCGAGGTTTCGGTGAAGCTGGCGCCGAAATGGGCGGTTTCGTCGGGGATGGCGCAGATGAGACCGAGGGGCCGGGTGGTCATGGTGAAGATCCTGACGGCAGGGAGGAAGATGGAAGCGAGTGATGGCCGCTGGTTATCGGTCATATCGCCTTTTATAGTCCACTGCCATGGATGACATAGCGCCTGTTCAGTCTCTGCTGCCGCCCAACTTCCTGGGCTGGTTCTCCAACCGGGGCTGGTCGCCCCACGCCCATCAGATCGAGATGCTGGAGGCGACGCAGGACGGCGCCGACGCCCTGCTGATCGCACCGACCGGCGGCGGCAAGACGCTGTCCGGCTTCCTGCCCAGCCTGATCGACCTGTCGGAACGCCCGCGCGAGGGGCTTCACACCCTCTATATCTCGCCCCTGAAGGCCTTGGCGGTCGATATCCAGCGCAACCTGGAAAGCCCGGTCGCCGAACTCCGCCTGCCGATCCGGACGGAGACCAGGACGGGAGACACGTCGGCCGCCAAGCGCCAGCGCCAGCGGAGCAAGCCGCCCCAGATATTGATGACGACGCCGGAGAGCCTGGCGCTGATGCTCTCCTATACGGATGCGGAGAAGATCTTCCGCCAGCTCCGCTGCGTCGTGATCGACGAGCTGCATGCGCTGGCCGGCACCAAGCGCGGCGATCTGCTGGCGCTCGGCCTCGCCCGGCTGGCGCGGCTCGCTCCCCTGTGCCGCCGCGTCGGCCTGTCCGCGACCGTCGCCCATCGCGACCACCTGACGGCCTACCTGTCGAAGACGGGCCGCGCCGGCGATGGCGGCGTCCGGACTATCCTGGGCCGGCCGGGGGCGCGCGCCCAGGTCGATATCCTGACGACCCGCGAACGCCTACCCTGGGCGGGCCGGATGGCCGTCCACGCATTGGGAGAGGTCTACGACCAGATCCGCAAGGCGGGCACGACGCTTGTCTTCGTCAATACCCGCGCCCAGGCGGAGATCGTCTTCCAGGAGCTTTGGAAGCTCAACGAAGACGCCCTGCCGATAGCGCTTCACCACGGCAGCCTTGCCGCCGAGCAGCGCCGCAAGGTCGAAGCCGCCATGACGCGCGGAGCGCTGCGCGCGGTGGTCGCCACGTCGTCGCTGGACCTTGGCATCGACTGGGCTGCCGTGGACCTCGTCGTCCAGGTCGGAGCGCCCAAGGGCGTCAGCCGGCTTCTCCAGCGGATCGGCCGCGCCAACCACCGGCTGGACGAAGCCAGCCGCGCCGTGCTGGTCCCCGCCAACCGGTTCGAGGTGCTGGAATGCCGCGCCGCCGTCCAGGCGATCGAGGATCGTACGCTGGACGGCGACCCTCCCCGCCCTGGCGGTTTGGACGTGCTGGCCCAGCACATCCTAGGCATGGGCTGTGCGGCCCCGTTCGATGCCGACGGCCTCTTCGCCGAGATCGCAAGCACCGCCCCCTATGCGGGTCTGTCCCGGAAGGACTTCGACGATACCCTGAACTTCGTCGCGACCGGCGGCTACGCGCTCGGCAGCTATGACCGGTTCAAACGGCTGGTCAGAAACGAGGAGGACGGGCTTTACCAAGTCGCCGGCCCCGTCGTGGCGCGACAGTACCGGATGAATGTCGGCACCATCGTCGCGGCGGTGACGCTGAAGGTCCGGCTGGGCCGGGGGCAGATCCTGGGAGAGATCGAGGAGCACTTCGTCCAGTCGCTGGTCGCCGGGGACACCTTCCTGTTCGCCGGCCAGTTGCTGAAGTTCCTCGGCATCAGCGAAACCTGGGTCAACTGCGCGAAGGGCGGCCAGGGCGATCCCAAGATCCCCGCCTATGCCGGGAGCAAGATGCCGCTCTCGACCCATCTGGCCGACCGGGTCCGGACCATGCTGTCGGACCCCTCGTGCTGGGGCGATCTGCCCGATGCTGTGCAGGAATGGCTGAGGCTCCAGCGGCTCCGCTCGGTCCTGCCCAACCGCGACGACCTGCTGGTGGAGACCTTCCCGCGCGGCAAGCAGCACTTCATGGTCGCCTACTGCTTCGAGGGGCGCAACGCGCACCAGACGCTGGGCATGCTGCTGACCCGCAGGATGGAGCGGGCCAAGCTGAAGCCGCTGGGCTTCGTCGCGACCGACTACGTCCTGTCCATTTGGAGCCTGCGCCCGGTCAAGGATCTCGACAGCCTGTTCGATCAGGACATGCTGGGCGACGACCTGGAAGCCTGGATGGACGAGTCCAGCATGCTGCGCCGGACCTTCCGCAACGTCGCCGTGATTTCGTGCCTGATCGAGCGCCGGCATCCTGGCCAGGAGAAGACCGGGCGGCAGGTGACCTTCAGTTCCGACCTGATCTACGACGTGCTGAGGAAGCACGAGCCCGACCACGTGCTGCTCCGCGCCACCCGCGCCGACGCCGCCGGCGGGCTGACCGACGTGCGCCGGCTGTCGGACATGCTGGCGCGCGTCAAGGGCCGGATCAATCATCGCGCGCTCTCCCGCGTTTCGCCGCTGGCGGTGCCGGTACTGCTGGAAGTCGGGCGCGAGCAGATCACCGGCTCGGCCCTGGACGACCTGCTGGACGAAGCCTCGAACGAGCTGGTCGACGAGGCGATGCCGGAGTTGAAGGCGGCGGGCCGGCCGCAGGGGATGCTGCCGCTGTGAGCGTCCCCTATTTGCAGCCCCCTATTTGCAGTTGACTGGACCGGCCGGATTCCGGATGGTGCGCCGGAACCGAACGTGAACAATCGATGGTAGCCGTGGATCTGGTGTTGAACGGTGTCGGCCTCAAAGCCGATTTGTCGGGCGCTCTCGTCTGGCCGGAGCGCAACTTGCTGGTGGTGGCCGACCTTCATCTGGAAAAGGGGTCGGCGTTCGCCCAGCGCGGCCAGTTGCTGCCGCCCTACGACACGAGCGCCACCCTCGACCGCCTGGAGCAGGTGATCAGGCGGCTGAATCCCGAGACGGTGATCTGCCTCGGCGACAGCTTCCACGACAGCCGCGCCGCCGAGCGCATCGCGCCGCGCGATGCCGACCGTCTTTCCGCGATGACTGCCGAGCGTGATTGGGTCTGGATCACCGGCAACCACGATCCGGAACCGCCCGCCCATCTCGGCGGCCGCGTCGCCGAGTCCGTCACGCTCGGGCCGCTGTGCTTCCGGCATGAAGCCAGGGCCGGCGCCGGCGGGGAAGTTTCCGGCCACTACCATCCGGTGGCGGCGATCCGCGTCCATGGCAAGCGGGTTCGGGCGCGCTGCTTCGCCAGCGATGGCCAGCGCCTCATCATGCCGTCGTTCGGCGCGTACACGGGGGGTCTGAACGTGCTGGACCGCGCTCTCGCACCTCTGCTCGGCCGCCGCTTCGAAGTCAGGATGATCGGCAGCGAGCGGCTGTTCGCCTTTCCCAGCGCGCGGCTCGAACCGGACCCGGAGCGGGTGAGATATCAATAAGCCGGCCGGACTTGGCGGCATGCTGGATTGACGGACCGGGGTGCGGGCATAAGTTCGCTGGTCGGCGCTCCGCCGTCCTTCCTCGCTTTGCCGGTCCATCGGAATGACATCCCCCTCCCCCGCCATCGTCTGGTTCCGTAAGGACCTTCGCCTTGCCGACAATCCCGCTCTCCACCGGGCGGTAGAGAGCGGCGCTCCCGTGATCCCCGTCTTCATCCTGGAGGATGGGCTGGAGGATGGGTCGGACACGGTCCGCGCTCCCGGCGGCGCCGGGCGCTGGTGGCTGCACCACAGCCTGGAGCGGCTTGGGGAGGCTCTCGGCCAAGCCGGCGCTCCGCTAGTGTTGCGCCGGGGCGATGCGGCCGAAGCGCTTTCCGCGCTGATCGACGAAACGGGCGCCGGCTCGGTCTACTGGAGCGACAGTTTCGATCCCGCGACGAGGGCCCGCGACGATACCATCCGCACCGCCCTGGCCGGCCGGGGACTCACGGTCGAAAGCTTCAACGCGACGCTGCTGTTCGATCCCTCGGCCATCCGGTCGAAGGCG
>NZ_JCACHA010000743.1:0-10563 GCF_059503625.1 Skermanella sp. | reverse complement strand
TGCACTACACCAACGTGCATAGATTCAATACGAGTCCAGTTTGTCAACGGACTGTTAGGCTTCGCTATGTTCCTCTCGTCATGCATCTATTCCCAACATTGTAGCCTTTCGCATCAAATTCTCCGCCATTTTAATGCTGGCAATATCGATAAGCTTGCCATCTAACGCCACAGCACCAAGGCCTGCTTTTTGCGCCTCATCCATAGCTGCCAGGATTTTCTTTGCGTAGTTTATCTCTTGAGGTTCCGGCGAAAATACCTCGTTCGCCAAGTTTACTTGCGTCGGATGAATGGCCCACTTCCCTTCAAATCCCATGGAGCAAGCCCGACGAGCTGCTACCTTAAAGCCTTCAGGGTCAGAAAAGTCCCCAAAAGGCCCATCAATCGGTCTTAAGCCATGCGCACGACAAGCTACGAGCACCCTTGACTGAGCATAGTGCCATTGATCGCCGTAATGAAAACGCCTTACATCTGAGCCACTGTCAGCCATAAGTACTGCATAATCGGCGCTGGTTCCTCCCACCGTCGTTGTACGCGCTCGGGTGCTTGCTCCATAATCACCGACGCCGAAACTTATAGCTTCCAACCTCGGACTGCTCGCGGCAATTGCTTCAACGTTTGACATTCCAAGTGCTGTTTCAATTAGCACGTCAAAGCCTATTCTTTTCGTTCGCCTCTTTGCCATTTCTATCTGTGAGACGAGCATATCCAACGCATAAACATCAGCTGGTACTCCAACCTTCGGAATGAGGAGCATGTCGAGGCGTGGACACGCCTCGACAATGTCGACAACATCGCGGTACATATATTCGGTATCTAGACCATTGATGCGGACTTGAACAGTCTTGCTCCCCCAATCTAAATCATTCAGCGCCTCAATCACGTTACGCCTTGCCCCGACCTTATTGCTAGGAGCTACGGCGTCTTCGAGATCCAAGAATACAACATCGGCATCCAACGAAAGAGCCTTGTCAATAAACTTTGGGTTCGATGCAGGTACAGCAAGCTGTGATCTCTGTGGCCTTGGAGTAACCGAAATATTTGACGTGTGGCTCATGATAATTCCCTCTCATTTCGGGTAGGGTTTAGGATAAAAGCAAAACGGATACTTGTAACAAAAACTAACGCTTTTGTCGTCGCGGCATTGCGACCGTGTAATCAAGATCAAGGACGATTGAGGGATGGTATTTCGACGGGTTAGATCCGTCCGGATGAGCGGACGATACTTCTGATGGTGTCATATTTTTTAAACCAACTAGGCGGAGGCGAAGTGCGCCCATGTCATTGCGATCAGGTAATTCGAATTTTTCACTAACTTCAGAAAAAGCATAGATTGTATCACCGGCAATTGTTGGCGATACATGTCTGCCACCATTAATTGCAAGAATACCTAGTGCATTTTCTATCCCGTCGTAACTTAGTGCGCGCGCAAGTGATATGACATGACCGCCATAAACAAGCCGTTGTCCTACAGGATGTTGTTTCATGGCTAACGCGTCAAAATGTGCTTTGGCGTTGTTTTGATATAAACGGGTAGCAATGATATGCTCAGCTTCTTCGACGGTGACACCTATGGGATGGTTGATCCTTTCCCCAGGCACATAGTCGTCCCAGAGATCGTTTGAGCCTGTTGCGTCACACCAACTGTCCAACGCATTGGCTGAGGAGATACGTGCGGCAAGTGAAAAATCCTCGGGGGCAACGACGTCTTTGAGAGATGGTACATGCTCACGTGGAGTGTCTGCGTCAATATCCCGCTTATTGACCATAACCCATCTCACCCATGTAAGAACGGGTACTTCATTCTGATTGAAGCATATTGATCGGACGTACACGGTTCCTGTCTTGCCACTCGAATTCTTCTTTAAGCCAATTACTTTACTTTTACAACTTATGGTGTCGCCCGCGAAAACGGGATGTAAAAACCGCGTCTCCGCATATCCAAGGTTTGCTACCGCATTGAGCGAGATATCCGGAACCGTCTTGCCGAAGGCAATATTAAATAGCAGAACGTCGTCGATTGGACGGCTTGGAAGGCCAAGCTTTGCCGCGAGAGGCGATGCAGATGGGAGGGTATGCCTAGTCCCCGTCAGCGCAATGAATGTTGATGCATCAGCCTCGCTCAGAGTTCTTGGCGTTGCGTGTCTGAAAACCTGATCAAGATGAAAATCCTCAAAAAAGTATCCCGTTCTTTCCTTCATAGTCACGTTCAAGCCCCCTTGTTCAAATCGATGGTGGCTGTTGCACTCATTGCTACAGCGCCGCTCAATGTTTCGGCCCAAAGGCGGACAGTGGTCTCGCTCTCTCTTGCGCCGCAAACAAAAAGTGGTTCGTCCGCAAACAATGGCCTTACCGCTCTGAAGTCAAAGTTCGTCATTCGAACGCCTGAAACTTCTTGGCTAACTGAGTTCGCGAGCAATGTAGCTATTAAAGGCCCGTGAACCACGAGGTTTGGGTAATTTTCCTCATCACAGGCATATGGTTTGTCATAGTGTATACGATGTGAGTTGAAAGTAAGTGCGGAGTATCTAAACAGGAGAGTGGGCGATGGATCGAAGCGGTGGCGCCACTCCGCTTTATAGGGGGCGGGAATCGCTTTGGGCATCGACGCTCCCGGCGTTGCGGGCTCTCGATAGACTATATCCTGCTCATCGACGACCGCTAAATTTTCATCAACCATTATCTCGTGTTTCACGGTGACGAACACTAAGGGACCAGAGTTACCATCCTTTAGCGAGACATTAGTGATTGTTGAGCGCTTGGTCATTTGCGCGTCAATGCTGATAGGCGCTAGGAAGGAAACCCGTCCACCTGCCCACATCCGCCGGGGAAGCTCGATTGGCGGCATGAAGCCGCCCATTCTGGGGTGCCCGTCGCTTTTTAGCTCTGCAGTTGACGTCATTGGCAGGAAATAAAGCCAGTGAGACAGGGGAGGAAGCTCCAAAGTCCCAGTCCGTGTGAATGTCCAGTCGAGGGTTGCTCCCAATCTCCTAAGCGTGGGGAAGCTCGCGACATCATCGGAGGATTCTTGGCGGCCGATCCATGCCTTTAGGTCAACATCCATGTTCATATTAGGGCGCTCCGTGTGTGACATGCCTCAGCCCTCTTCCGGTCCCGCGACGATAGCTGCATCATGCAGCTTTCCAATGGCTGTCGAACTCAGGCCGAGCACATCCATCAAGACTTCATCTGTATGCTCGCCGACACTCGGCGCAGGTTTTACGTGACCGCGGGCAGTACCCAAGACACGTATAGCGGAACCAGCCGCAAGATGCTCGCCTACGCCCATCGTGTGGATCCGTTCAAATATTGGATTGTGGTCGCTGATCCTGGGATCTGTTTCAACAGCCTGTCGTACTGTCTGATAAAGACCCCAGCAGACACGGTTCTGGTTGAAGATGCGGCCGATATCCTCGAGTGAATGCTGTAGGGTCCAGGCCTCAACTAGGAGAGCAATTTCTTCACGAGCGTCGTATCTGTCTCGCTCACGACCAAAATCACGACCAAGCTTTGCCTCAAGGGCGGCTATTTGCACCTTTAGGTCACACGCCTTTATAAGATTCTTCCATTGCGAGGTGGAGATCGCAGCAGCATAGACACGTCGTCCGTCCCGTGTAGGAAAATCCCGACCGAAGGCACCATAAACATAGTTTCCGATCTCTGGGCGTTCCTGTTTGAGAACTTCCGCCTCAGTAAGTATCCCGAGATGGGACAACGTAGAAAAGGCTACATCTGAAAGCGCCAATCGAAATTCGGTGCCGAGCCCAGTACGCTGTCGATGGCTTAGTGCTGCCGCGATGGAGAATGCAGCTTGGTATGCGCACGCTACGTCCCATGCGGGAAGTGGGCTGTTGATCGGCTGGTCTATCGATCCGTTTCCAGTCATAGCTGGAAAGCCAGTTGCTGGATGCACCGTGTAATCTACTGCAGTTGTACCGTCAGGATTGCCTTCAATCGTGCATGTAATAACATCAGATCTCTTTGCGGAAAGGGCGGAATGCGAGAGCCATGGAACAGCTATGTTGGTGAGCAGGACACCGCCTGCAGAGCCGTCTGCCGCCACGAGAGCCTGTACCAACTCCCGACCTTCCGGCTTACGGATATCGACCGCTAACGAGCGTTTTCCCTTGTTCAGCCCAGTCCAATAGAGACTGCGACCAGCAGGTGCTATCGGAAGTCTGCGATAATCCATCCCCCCTCCCGGGAGGTCTATACGGATAACATCTGCGCCGAATTGGGCAAGCGTCATCCCGGCGAGCGGCGCGGCAATGAAGGCAGAGCTTTCAATGACGCGAAAACCTTCAAAGAACTGGAAATTCACGACGTTTACCCCAGAGCAAATGTAAGTCTGTGTTGTTGCCTCTGATTTCACCAAAGAGCGTACAATCCAAAAAATATTCTAACAATCAAACTTATCTCGCGGATTCTGAAGATTTTTCGATCAATCTGAAGTGCGAGTTTTTGTGGCCGAGAACAGCTCAATTATAAAGGAAAACTGCATAATTGAGAAGATTAATGCATTTGTACGAGTGCGACAGAGTTCATACTATGACCTGAGCGCCGACCATAGGGGCTGCCCTGTGAAGGGAAGGCAACAATCATAGCAAAGAGGGAGAGAGCTGTGGCGAGCATTCGATTTGAGTATCTCAATACCAGAACCTTCAACGAAGGCAAATTTGATACTGCTATCGTTCCAGTCGGGTCTTGTGAAAGCCACGGCGACCACATGCCATTTGGTACTGACGCTCTTATTGCGCATGAGCTGTCCCTAGCAATTGCTGAGAAACTGGACCGGACAGTTGTCTTGCCCCCAACCTATTTTGGCTATAGCCACCTGTATCGGCACAAGCCAATCGCAGTTTCTCTCGGCCAAGATACCAATATCCGGGTCATCTCCGACATCCTTCGATCGCTCGCATTTTGGAAGATTAAGAACGTTTTGATGGTAAACGGCCATGATGGAAACCTTGTCGCAATGGATGTGGCTGCACATAATGTACGCGAGGAACACCCCGAGATGCACATTGCGGCTCTTGATGCTTGGTGGATGACGATCGACAAACTCATTCCCAACGATACGTTTGAAGCTTGGGGCGGCCGTGGACATGGCGGTGAAGCTGAAACATCTCTAGGATTGGCACTCATTCCCCAGCATATGGATATGAACCATGCGCGCGGGATGATTCCCAATGTTGAACAAGGTGTGAAAGAATATTGGCAGTTCTCTGAACTAACTGCCTTCGGTGCCTCGGGCGATCCAACAAAGGCAACTTTGGGGAAGGGTGAGAAGATAAAAGCGGCGTTGGTCGATTACGTAGCAAACTTCTTCAGCCGCCGCCGGAATGAAAACTGGATGTACAATTCTAAACCTGTAGGTGTTGCTGAAGGGCAAAATTCCTAACGATTGTCCCAATAGAATTCCGTCACATGTGCGGCTGCAGGTGAGTCACCGTACGCTGTTGCGGAGGAGTCGGATGCCGCCACGCAAAAAGTCTCGTCTGCTCTAGTGACCATAGCTTGAAAAAAGACTTTCTAGTAGCTCTCGCGTTCAGCACTCAACAATCGATATCAACCCCGTTGAATGAAAGGGAAAAGACGTGGCGGAAAGGCATATAACAATGGTTTTAAATAACAATCGGTCGACTAAGTTCCCAATGCTATCGGGTACGACAGGTTCTGACGTTATTGACATCGGTGCGCTCTGCAAGAACACAGGTGCTCTCACCTACGATCCAGGCTGCACCTCTACGGCATTGTGTGGATCGAAGATCACCTACATCAATGGCGACGAACAAAAATTAAGGCAAAACAATCGGTTTTGCCAATAAAAGAACAGGATTAGAATGAGCACGATTAGAAGACCAGGAAACTCCACACATCGTGGATTTTCACGAGTGTTTCGCGAAGGTAAGTTGACTTTTGGGTTTAATGCTCCTTTAGAAGCTTATCACGATAACCATACACCCACGATGATTGATCATGCTACGATGGCAAAGCAAGCAGATGCTGCGGGCTTCGCGGCAATTTGGCTTCGGGATGTGCCATTTTACGATCCAATGTTTGGCGACGTGGGACAGGTTTTCGACCCGCTCGCATATGCGGGTTGGTTGGCAGCAGTAACTAAGCAGATCACAATTGGTACTGCTGGGATCGTCCTTCCGCTTCGCGATCCTCTGATTGTTGCGAAACAGGCAACGACACTTGATCAACTCACGCAAAACCGATTTCTACTAGGTTTATCGTCCGGCGATCGAGCTTCTGAATACCCGGCATTTGGAGTGGATTTTGAAAATCGTGAGGAGCGATTCCGTGACGCGATTGCGCTCATAAGGTGCGTAACGGAAAATGAGTTTCCACATCACCATTCAGACTACTATGGCCATTTGGATGGAAGTCTCGACCTTGTCCCGAAGCCGGTTACTTCAAGCCTTCCCATGATCGCAATCGGCCGAGCGCGTCAGACAATCGAATGGCTTGCAGAAAATATGGAAGGATGGATGTGGCATCAAAGCGATTTTGATCGGCTGCCTGAAATTGTATCAAATTGGAGGAAAGCGTGCGCAGGAGTATTCAAGCCATACGCGTATGGGGTGTTTTTCGATCTCGATCCTGACCCTGCCGCGTCTTTGAAAGTTGGTCGCGGCATTACATCTGGTCGAAAGGCTCTGATTGAACTTTGGAAGAGACAAGCAGATCAAGGTGTTGGCCATGTTGCGCTTAACCTCAGAATGTCTCGCCGTCCCGTTTGTGAGGTGCTGGATGAGATGGGTGATTACGTCCTACCGCACTTTTCATCTCTCTAAAGATGTTAGGAGCACTGTGAAGCGGAGACGACAGCTGTGCGTGACTGGATATCATCCTTTTTACTACTGAGATCTGTCAGCTTTCTGGGCAATTTGCGCGGTGGGCAGGTGGTTGACTACCATTAGCTGTATCAGGCGATGGAGATCAGGTCCCGCAGCGCGGCCACGCGCTGCACGTGGATGACCCGCCGACAGGCGAGCGAGATGGGCTGGTTGATGTAGGTAGCCAAGCGCAGGAAGTTGCGGATCTCATCAAAGGCCCGGCAGAAGCGATAGGCTGCATCGAAGTTCTTGAAACCGCGCCTCGACCGGTAGCGCCCTTTTATGCCCCGTTGATTTTCTTCGATCACGGTGTTTTTTATACTGACTGGTGCGGTGGTCGGCTTCCGTGCCGAGTTCGTCGGCGATGGCCGTGGGGCAACTGGTATGGCCGTCGGTGGTGACCTGTTCGGGCTCGACCTGGTTGACCAACCTGGCGGAGCGCAGGAACGCCTTGGCCGCGGCCATGTCGCGGGTTTCGCTCAGTTGGACGTCGACCAGATTGCCGTCCCGGTCGATTGCCCGGTACAGATAGCACCATGTGCCGGAGATCCTAAGGTATGTCTCGTCGACGTGCCAGCATCGACCTACCTTGCCAACCCGGCGCTTGCGTAAGCCCTCGGCGAGCAGCGGCGCCAGCCTGGCTTCCCAGTCGCGCACTGCTTCGTGAGTGAATACGATGCCGCGGATCAGGAACATTTCTGCCAGATCAAGCAGGCTCAGCTTGTAGCGAAGCCGCCAGAAAGCGGTCAGGAACACGATATCGGACGGCACCCGAACTGCGATCTGGCTTGTCAGTTTCACCTCCTATCGTGCGAGCCGGGAAATCGACAGATCAAGCTGCGAGGGGTTTTGGCAATTGAGACAGAACATCGGCGACCTGGCGCTTTGCCTGCTTGGACAGAGGCAGCATTGGACGCGGCGGTTCGATGTGGGCAATGTCAAGCAGATCAGCGAGCGCATAGACGACGCGTAGGCTTGAATACTGCTTGAACAGGTCCCAGACTGGTGCGAGCGCGGTATCGAGCCTGCGCGCTTCCTCGGCGTTGCCGGCCTGCGCGGCGCGGACGATCTTCAGACAGGTTTGTGGGAAGAGACCGCCAAGTACGCTGTACCAGGTATCTGCCCCGGCAAGCAGCGCTTCGGTGCAGTTCCAATCGGCACTATAGCCGATGGAAAAACCCTTCGGCATGCTGCCACGCTGCTCCTTAAGATGCTCAACCGCGTCTTGCGGTGTCGAACTCGGGTTCTTGATCCCGACGATGCCTGACACCTTGGCCAATCGGCCAACCAGTTCTGGCGTGAACCGGAAATGCGTAGTGCCGGGATTGTCGTAGATAACGATCGGCAGGCCGCTGTCGCGGGCAACGGTGGCAAAATGCTCGAACACCTCATCCTCGTTGAGCGGCGTGTAGGATGCCGCCGACAGGAGGCCGGCGGCGGCGCCGGTGGACTTGGCATGCTTTGCAATTCTGACCGCCTCGTTGGTCCTCAAGGCGCCGACACCAACGACGACAGCCATGCGCCCGCCGGTTTCCTCCAGCGCGGCTTCAAGCGCGCGTTCGCGTTCGTCGAGGGTCAGATACATATAGATGCCGGTGCTGCCGAACAGGCCGATTGAATCGACCTCGGCCACAACTAGACGGTTGACCAGCCTGCGCAACGCGTCGGTGTCGACGCGGCCGTCGCGGTTAGCTGGCGTGATGGGGAAAGCGGACAATCCGCTCAGGAAATTCATAGCAAGGCTCCGAAGGTCGTGAGTTCAGAAGGGAAAGCCAACGATCCGCATTTCGGCGGATGTCTTGCTCCGGGTTTGTTCAAGAACTACGAAAATCTTTCTCGTCGCCCCTTCACTGGTTCCGTCAGGTCTCGCGCCAAAATACACGAAATCCACAATAGGTAGTCTTTCAAACCCCAGCACGAACCGCTACATCTGGTGGGCTGGCGCGAGAGCTGACGGAACCCCCTGTCCCTGCTACAGCAGGCGCTGGATGGTTCACCGTGTTATTCGTCGCCGACCGGAGTCCCGGCCCGGCGCCGGCGCCTGACGCGCGCCACCGCGCCGCGACCGGTCTGCAGACGCTCGGTGTAGCGCGCGACCATCGCCGGCGATTTCCAGCCGCCGGCCTGCATCACCGCCGGCAGGTCCTCGCCGGCGGCGACCAGGTCCTGGGCGCCGCCGACCCGGGTCGAGTGGCCGCTGTAGCCGCCGGACAGGCCGATGCTGGCGCTGCGGGCCTTGACGATCGCGGCGTAGGAGGTGGCGCTGAGCGCCGGACCGTAGCCGCGGCGCGACAGGTGGCGGAAGACAAAGGGCGAGGACGGGACGACGTCGCGGGTCGCGGGATCGATCGCACGGTCGATCGCGGCCCGCCAGGCCGCCAGCGCCCGCATGGTGTCGTCCGCCAGGAACCTGGCGGCGCCCGCGCCCTCCTGGTCGGTCTTGGACCGGCGCACCAGGATCGAGCCCTCGCCGTCCTCGTCGTCCTCCAGATCCTCCCAGCGCAGCGCCACGACCTCGCTGGCCCGGCACAGGGTATCGCGGGCGACCAGCAGCAGGGCGCTGTCGCGCAGACCGATCAGTTCCCGGTGGGGCGTTTGAGCACCACTGCCGACGGCGGCCAGGATCGCGTCGATCTCCTTTTCCCCGACCGGGTTGGCCTGGCGCTGGCGCACGGTCCTGGCGCGGGCATGGGCGCGGGCCGCCATCCTGACGGTCAGCGACCGGCAGGGGTTGGCCAGATCGGCGGCGGCGTGCCAGGCGGCGATGCTGGCAAGGTAGCGCTTGATCGTGGCGGGTTTTCGCGAGGTGCCGACGGCCTCGATGAAAGCGGCGACGGTGGTTGGCTCGGCCGGCAGCCAGGACAGGCCGCGCCCGGCGCACCAGCCGGCGAACAGGCGCCCGTCGCTGCGGAGCGCCGCGATCGTCCGGGGCGCCATCGCCCGCTCGGCCCGGCCGAAGAAGTCCGACAGCCGCTCGATCAGGAGCTCGGGCAGCAGAGGCTCGGTTGCGGCTGGCAGCGTCGGGCTGACAGCCTCGGATGCGGCGTCGCTGCAAGCGTCGGCGGGCGCTAGCAGGACGGTCATGGCGCCTGTCCGTCTGGCCAGAAGGCGGTATCGGCGAGCTCGGCCATCGTCCAGGGACAGGCAGCCGGCAGGACCGCCATCGACAGGCCGTCGTGCTCCGACAGGCTGAGGCCGGCGAGCCGGCGGGCCCGGTCGTAGACGGTCGGCAGCCGGACCCGAGCGACCAGACCGGGGTTGTCGTCGGCGAGAGCCTCGTACTCAAGGCGCTGGACCGTTACTGACTGCCGCCAGCCGTCACGCGGGCCGGATGCCGGCGAGTAGGCCAGCTTGAGCAGGTGCTCGATAACCCGCATCAGCGCGCTTTCCATCGCCCGCCGTTCGCTGCGTCCCAGGCTCTCGATCTCCTCGGCGATGTGATCGATGTCGGCGGCGTCGATCCGACCGGCGCGGAGCAGCGCGGCCTGCTGTTCGGTCCAGGCCGCGAAGTCGGTGTCGTAGAGGGTGTCGCCGGGCATCGCTCAGGCCTCCGTTGGCCGCTGGGGGCGGATCGTGGGTGGTGCGGCTGAGGATAATCGCCGGCCCCGGGTGGGTCAACCGGACTGTCACCGCAGAGTAGTTGATGCGAAAAGTTGGTCAGGGATTCCGCGGTGGTTAGTCCCTTTCCTTAGAGAGGTTCATGAGAAAAGGAGAGTTAT
>NZ_JCACHA010000742.1:1840-10583 GCF_059503625.1 Skermanella sp. | reverse complement strand
GTCTCTTCTCTCCAGCGTCCGCTCTATGCCACGCCCCAGCGTGGCCGGGACGGCGCTGCACAAGGCACCGGCCCGGCCGGCGCCGACGGGGAGACGAGCGCCTCGACCGACGGCAACGCCACCACCCAGGATTACAAGCGCGCCGGGGATGTCAAAGGCGATGCCAAAGGCGCTAAGGGCCTCAAGGGGGCTTGGGGCGACAAGGACGCGGGCGGCGACGGCGAAAAACGCGACGCCAGCGGCCTGACGGAGGGCGAGCGCAAGCAGCTCAAGGAGCTGAAGGCCCGCGATACCGAAGTCCGCAATCACGAAAACGCGCACAAGGCTTCCGGCGGCCAGTTGGCCGGCTCGCCGTCCTATACCTATCAGACCGGACCGGACGGCCAGCGCTACGCCATCGGCGGCGAAGTCTCGATCGACGTCAGTCCGGAGGACGATCCCGCCGCCACCATCGCGAAGATGGAACGGGTCAGCCGTGCGGCGACATCCCCCGCCGAACCGTCGCCGCAGGACTTCAAGGTCGCCGCCGCCGCCCGCCGCATGATGGCCGAGGCGCAACGCGAGCTCGACGCCGCCAAGATCGAGGAGATGCAGGGTGGCGGCGACAGCGCCAAGGATGCCGCCGGGACTTCCGCCACGGACCCGGCCGGGCAGGGCGGTAAGGCGGAAGAAGCCGGGCAATCCGGCCCGGACGACGGGAAGAGCGGGGAAAGGGAGCAGGCGAAGGCTTCCTCGGCCGCGGCGGTCGCCACCGCCATGCAGGCTTATCAGAGTGCCGCGGCGCTGGTCCGGTCGTCGCGGGCGCAAAGTGCGATAAACGCCTGAAGCCGTTGGCGACATGCGGCGTCTTCGGGTGTTATGCAACACCTCGATTCCCCGTCCCAAGCTCCCCTGGACTCTCCCGACGTGACCTTCTTCGTCCTGGCTGTCTTCACCGCCACCTATGCCGGAATGGCTCTGGGGCGGTTTCCCGGTCTGCGCATCGACCGGACCGGTATCGCTCTGGTCGCCGTGATCGTCCTGCTCGCCGGCGGTGCTGTGCATACCTCGGAGATCGCCGGGGCCATCGACTTTCCGACGCTGTTCATCCTGTTCGGGCTGATGATCCTGTCGGCGCAGTTCGCCGCCGCCGGATTCTACGACTGGTGCGCGCTCCGCGTCGCGACGGCGAGACGTTCTCCCCTGGTCCTGCTGGCGGTGACCGTCGCCGTATCAGGCGGATTGTCCGCCGTGCTGGCGAACGACGTCGTGGTCTTCGCCATGACGCCGATGCTGTGCGTCGGACTGAAGGGGCGCGGGCTCGATCCCCGGCCTTACCTCATAGCACTTGCCGGAGCCGCCAATGCGGGGTCCGCCGCGACGCTGATCGGCAACCCGCAGAATATCGTGATCGGTCAGGTCGGCGGGCTGGATTTCTGGCGGTTCGCCGGCGCTTGCGGCGTGCCGGCCCTGTTCGGGCTGGCCTGCGTCTTCGTCACGGTGGCCTTGATCTGGCGCGGACGCCTGACGGTCGGCGGTCCGAGCCTGGACGACGTGCCGTTGCCTCGGCTGGACCACTGGCAGCTGGGCAAGGCGCTGCTTGCGACGCTCGCCCTGCTGGCGATGTTCGGGACGGCGATGCCGCACGAGATCGGGGTGCTGCTGATCGCCGGGGCCATGCTGATCAGCCGCCAGCTCGGCAGCCGCGACATGATCGGCATGGTCGACTGGCACCTGCTCGTCCTGTTCGCCTGCCTGTTCTCTATCAACTTCGCGCTCAAGCAGACCGGGCTGCCGGCGGATGCCGTAGCATATCTGGCCGCCGCCGGTCTGCTGCCCGACAGTCTCGCCGTCATGGCCCCGCTCGCCGTCCTGGCGAGCAATACCATCGGCAATGTCCCCGCCGTGGTCCTGCTGCTGGCCGTCTGGCATCAGCCGCCTGAGGGAGCGCTGTATGGGCTGGCTCTGCTCTCCACCCTTGCCGGCAACCTGATGATCCTCGGCAGCCTGGCCAATATCATCGTGGTCGAGCGGGCACAGTCCATGGGGGTGCGCCTCGGTTTCGTCGAGCATGCCCGATGCGGTATTCCAATGACGCTGGCGTCCCTGGCGTTCGCTTGTCTCTGGTTATGGGGAACCGGACTGATGCCGTTGCAGTAAAAGGAAGCCTGAGTTATTTCGCAGTTGCGAGATGAAGCATAAACAGAACGGTTCAGTACTCAACGGTACACCTGTTACCCTTTGGGGTAATATTACCTTCGGCATGGTGTCTATGCCGAGAAAGTCTGCACAAGAACCAGTTTTTGTGCAAAAAGCCCTTTGCGGCGAGGGGGGATTGCGTTATTGTCCCCTCCAACGATGCGGGCAAGAACAAAAACAACTCTGAACCCGCACATGGGAGGATCGCTCAAAATAAAAACGCCACATCCGGCAAAGGATGGGCAACAAGGTTGAGGACGCTACGGCACCAATTACCGCACCTGATACAGGGCGGTTGGACCTGATCTAGGTCAGGTCCCGTCCTTTACTCGGAGGCATCGGAACAACGTTTCCGAAATAATAAGATCCCTTAGCATCAATGCGAGGGACGGCCGGGTAGAAGGACGACATTGAGGGTTTTGGGAATTCAGCGGCGGGCATCGACCCGCCGCTTTCTCTTTTTGTGCCTCTTATTTAATCGACTTCAAACGGTATCCCCGGCAGCCGCCGCTTCGCGGTAGGCTTCGTACATCGCTTCGATCGTCTCGCGGCTGACGTCGCGGGTGATGAAGACGATGCGCGACCGGTGGTCGTCGCTGGGCCATGCCTCCAGCCGGACCGGCGGGTGGAAGACGTGCTGGACGCCGTGGACCACGACCGGCGCATCGGATTCCCCGACGTTGAGGATGCCCTTGATACGCAGCAGGTCGGGACCGCGCAGGGTGATCAGCGTCTCGATCCAGGTCGCGAAGGCGTCCCACACCAGCGGTTCGTCGATCGTCATGCAGAAGGCGGTGATGTGGTCGTCGTGCCGGTTGCGGTCATGCCCGTGGTGGTGATGGCCGTGATCGTGACCGTGATCGTGACCGTGATCGTGTCCGTGATCGTGTCCGTGATCATGCCCGTGGTGGTGATCGTGCCCGGCGCCCTCGTATGCCTCCGCCTTCAGCCAGCGCTCGACATCGGGGCTCTTGGTCGTCGGGTTGTACAGTCCGGCGTCGAACAGACCAGCCGGATCGATCTGGCCCTGGATCGCCCGCAGGATGGGGGCCGCCGGGTTGAGCGTCCTGAGCCGGTCTTCCAGATCGGCTATCGCCTCGGCCGACGCTATGTCGGTCTTGGTCAGGACGATCCGGTCGGCGACGGCGGCCTGCTTGACGCTCTCGTCGTGCCGGTTCAACTGATCGCCGCCATTGACGGCATCCACCGTGGAAATGACTCCGTCCAGCCGGAAGCGGGCCGCGATCAGCGGGTCGTTCATCAGCGTGTGGAGGACGGGAGCCGGATCGGCCAGCCCGGTCGTCTCGATGACGACGCGGTCGAACTCCGGCACCAAACCGCGGACGCGCTTCAGGAACAGGTCGCGCAGCGTGTCGATCAAATCGCCGCGCACGGTGCAGCAGAGGCACCCGCTGTTCAGCAGCACGGTGTTCTCCGAGCTTTTCTCGACCAGCAGGTGGTCAAGCCCGATCTCCCCGAACTCGTTGATGATGACGGCCGTATTCGCCATGCCGGGATGGCGCACGATGTGCGACAGCAGCGTGGTCTTGCCGCTGCCGAGGAAGCCGGTCAGGACCGAAACGGGGAGACGGGTCGGGTTCGCGGCGATGACTGTGTTCACTCTCTCTTGCCTTCCGGTTCGCCCCTGAAAGGAGCCCAGGCATCAACGGCGCGGGCATCAGGGGCAGGGCGATTGTTCGTAATCTACGCTAGCGACTTGCGGCAGGCCGCGCAAAGCCCGCGAACCTCGACGGTCGTCCTGTCAACCGTGAAGCCTTGGTCGCGGGCACAAGCGTCGATGGCGGCGCTGACCCTGGCATCGTTGAGTTCGATCGCGTTGCCGCACTCCCTGCACACCAGGAATTGGCCGGGATGGGCGTGGTCCGGGTCGGGGCAGCCGATATAGGCGTTCAGGCTCTCGATCCGATGGACCAGCCCTTGCTCCACCAGGAAGTCGAGAGCCCGGTAGACGGTGAGGGGCGCTACCCGCTTGCCCTCTACCGCCATGTCGTCGAGGATGGCATAGGCGCCGCGCGGCCGATGGCCGCTCCACACCAGTTCCAGCACCTGCCGGCGGATAGCGGTCAACCGCGCGCCGCGCGACGCGCACAGCGCTTCGGCGCGGCCGAGCGCCCCGTCGACGCAGCGGCCGTGATCGTGTCCGGTTTCGGCCGGGGCCGTGATAGTCGTCATGGCGGGTCCCGTAAGCTCATCCAGCGTTATGTAACTATATAACAACGATGAGGCCGGACTACCCGTAAAATGAACCTGACGGGCGAAGCTCTCTGCAGGTCCGATGGAAAGCAGGTCCGATGGAAAAAGGAGATGTCATGACAGCTCAGCCTGACGCAACCGCCGCCCCCGACGGCGACCGCCCGACGCTTCATATCAGGTGCGGCTCCGACATCCGGCAGGTGCTGTGCGATGCCGGCTTCACCGGCGATTTCCTGGAATACTCAAACCCCTACTGCATGGGGCCGGTGCCCGACGTTCCCGATCTCCAGGCGATCCGCGCGCGGTTCATCTCCGATGCCTTCGGCGGACCGCTCGGTTTGTCGGAGGTGGACGTCGTTGAAAAGCTGCGTATAGAGCATGATGGGTTGGTGGGAGCCGCCACGCGCTACGAGCGGGTAATGCTGTGGTTCGAGCACGACAGCTACGATCAGCTCATCCTGGCCCGGTGCCTGGCGCAGTTCCACCAGACCGGAGCGCCGAAGGTCCTTGAACTCGTCTCCGTCGACCACTTCCCCGGCGTGGAGCGTTTCATCGGCCTGGGCCAACTGCCGGCGCAGGCATTCCTGACGCTGTGGGGAGAACGGCGCGCGGTCACCGCTTCCGATCTGTCGGTGGGCTTGCAGACGTGGGACGCCTTAAGGAGCGACGATCCGGGTGCGCTGTCCGGTATCGCCGGCTCGAGCATCCCAGGCTTGCCTGACCTGCCGGGGGCGCTTCAGCGGCATCTGCGGGAACTGCCGTGGACGGCCGACGGACTCTCCCTCACCGAGCGCCTCGTCCTGCAAATCCTCGACGCCGAAAGCCAGACCATTGGCCGGATCTTCTCCCGCCTGATGCGGGAGGTCGAGCCGCTGCCCTGGCTGGGCGATGTCATGCTGCTCGCCATCGTCGAGGCCATGGCGAAGGCCAGCCAACCGGTCTTCACGATCGCGAACGACAGCACCGCCCCGGACTGGCCCGAGCGCCGGCTGGAAATCACCCCGGCCGGCAAGGCCGTGCTGAAGGGCGAAATCGACTGGTTGTCGCTGGCGCCGCCGGAACGCTGGGTCGGCGGCGTCCGGATCGTTCCGGGCACGCCGCACTGGCGCTGGGACGAGGCTGCGGGGTGTCCGGTGCGGGCATAGCCTACAAACCGGACACCCCGTTCACGAAGTACTCAGACGCCGATGACGCCGCCGTCTTCCTTGGTGATCATCACCACTGAGGGGCGCGGCGGCATGCCGTCCTTGAAGTCCGGCCAGCGGGTGGCCGGGTCCTCGAAGCTGGACGACCTGCCGAACTCCGGCCAGTCCTTGGTGTTGTCGGTCGCCGGGTGCTGGACCGCGACGAACAGCGTCCTGTCGTCCGGGGTGAAGCACGGGCCGCACATCTCGGCCCCGACCGGCACGCGGAAGAACAGCCTGGAAGTCCCCCGCATCTCGCCCTCGGTCTCCATCGCCCAGACGCCGTCGGTCGTCTTCGTGCCCTTGTAGCTGTTGCCGTCGGTCGCGACCCACAGGCGGCCCTGGTTGTCGACCGCGCAGTTGTCCGGCATGCCGAACCAGCCGTTCGGCGAGGTCGCCGGGTTGAAGCTGGCGCCGACCGCCGCGACGCTGGGATCGCCGCACTTGACCATGATGTCCCAGGCGAAGGTGGTGGAGGCATGGTCGCCGCCGGTCGGGGTCATCTCCACGATGTGACCGAAGGCGTTGTCGGCGCGGGGATTGACGGCACTGACCTCTTCCGCCTTGCGCTTGGTGTTGTTGGTCAGCATGACGTAGACCTTGCCCGTCTTCGGGTTCGGCTCGACGTCTTCCGGGCGGTCCATCTTGGTGGCACCCAGCAGGTCGCCGGCCTTGCGCGCCTGGATGACGACGTCGGCCTGGCTCTTGAAGCCGTTCTCCGCCGTCAGCTTGCCCTGGCCGTGGATCAGCGGCAGCCACTCGCCCTTGCCGTCCTCGGTGTACCTGGCGACGTACAGCGTGCCCTTGTCGAGCAGGTCCATGTTCGCGGCGCGGTTCGACGGATCGAACTTGCCTTCGGTCACGAACTTGTAGACGTAGTCGAAGCGCTCGTCGTCGCCCATGTAGACGACGACGCGGCCGTCCTTGTTGACGATGCTTTCGGCGCCCTCATGCTTGAAGCGGCCCAGCGCCGTACGCTTCTTCGGGGTGGAAGCCGGATCCAGCGGGTCGATCTCGACCATCCAGCCGAAGCGGTTGGCCTCGTTCGGCTCCTTGGATACGTCGAAGCGGTCGTGATAGGCGCCCCAATTGTACAAATTGCCGGGGATGCCCATGCGCTTGTAGTTCTCGGCTTCCGGATGGTCGTCGGCGACCTTGCCCCAGAAGTTGCCGTTGACGTTCTCTTCCGCCGACAAATAGGTGCCCCAGGGCGTGATGCCGCCGGCACAGTTGTTGATCATGCCGATCACCTGCCTGCCGGCCGGGTCGGCCTTGGTCTTCAGGCGGTCATGGCCGGCGGCCGGGCCGGTGATCTCGAAAACGGTGTCGGACGCGGTGATCCGGCGGTTGTACTTGCTGTCGGGGACCACGGCCCATTTGCCGCCGGTCTTCTTGATCTCGATCACGGTGCCGCCATGGGCGGCCATCTCGATATCGACCAGTTCCCTGGTGATCGCGACGAAGCCGATATCCTTGCCGTCCTTGTCCTTGCCGTCCTGCGCCACGCCGACGCCGGGGAACATGACTTCCTCGTCGGTATATTCGTGGTTGATGCAGAGCAGGCCGTGGTCCGGATTCTTGGAGCCATAGGGCAGGCCGATATAGCCGACATAGTCGTTGTTGTAGCCGAACTGCATCTTCTGGGCGGCGGCGGTCTGCTTCATCGGGTCGAAGGCCGGCGCACCCGGCAGGACGGGATCGCCCCAGCGGATCAGGATCTCGGCCTTGTAGCCCTTGGCGACGTGGTGCGTGCGGTCGACGCCGCGCTCGACTTCGTCGAAGCTGAAGGCCGCCTTCATGCCGTTGCCGGCTGCCGCCTTGGCCTTTTCGGCGGTGGCGAGAGCCAGCGGGCCGAAGGCCGCCGTGATGGCGGCGGCGGCGAGCGAGCCGCGCAGCATGTCGCGGCGGCCGAAGCGCTTGTTGATGATGTCGCCCATCGTCGGGCCGTCGCTCGGGTTGCGGCCGATGTCCTCCGACGCTTCGAAGGCTTCTGCCTTGCACGAAAACTCACCGATGTCGCGTCTGTCCATGGTTCTCTCCCGCCTGACCTGATCCGTGGTATGCGCCCGGATTTCCGGGCCTGTTGGCGGGGACCATAGTCGGCGTGCATGACGCTTCGGTTACGTCGGCGTTACAAGCGGATGAATTCCGGAAACACTGGCCCCCGGTGGACGCAGCGGCGCCGCACGCTAGTTCAGTGATCCGATCGACGCGATATTCCCGCGCTATCATCTGAAACAGCGAAGCAGGGCCATTCCCCATGACAGCACCCATCATCGTCTTCGGCGCCAACGGCGGCATCGGCGAAGCACTGGCGCGCCGGCTGGCGCGGGCCGGAGCGCCGCTTTTCCTGACCGGCCGCTCGGCCGACAAGATCGGAACGCTGGCCGACGAGCTGAAGGCCCGCCATGGCGTCTGCGACGTGCTGGACGAGGCGGCGGTTTCCGCCACCGTCCAGGAGGCCGGACAGGACGGCGAGGGCATCGCCGGCATCGCCTACTGCGTCGGCTCGATCGACATCAAGCCGTTGAAGGCGACCAAGGACGAAGACTTCATCCAGGCCTACCGGCTGAACGTGCTGGGCGCCGTCAACGCGATCCGGGCGGCGGAGAAGGGGCTGAAGTCCGCCAAGGGCTCGGTCGTCCTGTTCTCGACCGTCGCGGTCCAGCAGGGCTTCGCCAACCACGCCCTGATCGCCTCCGCCAAGGGTGCCGTCGAGGGGCTGGGCCGGTCGCTCGCCGCCGAGTTCGCTCCCCATGTCAGGGTCAACGTCGTGGCGCCCAGCCTGACCCGGACCCCGCTTGCCCAGGGCCTGACCTCCAACGAGCAGATGGTCCAGAGCATCGCGGGCCTGCACGCCCTCGGCCGGATCGGAGAACCGGAGGACATCGCCGCCATGGCGGCCTTCCTCCTGACCAAGGAGAGCGGCTGGATCACCGGCCAGGTCTTCGGCGTCGACGGCGGCCGCAGCAGCCTGCGGACAAAAGGCTGAGGGCTGAGGGCCGAGCCTTTCCCGTTCGGGCTCCGCTACCCCCATCTCCCTCATGGCGCACGCCGCACGTACGCTGTACGGTTTCGTGTTCACGAAACGCGGCCTGCCGGCGCGGCCTGGGGGAAGATGGCGGTTTCCTATAACGGCTGGTGGAGAATCCTCAAGAGGACATACC
>NZ_JCACHA010000742.1:0-1830 GCF_059503625.1 Skermanella sp. | reverse complement strand
ATACCGGACCTCCACCGACAAGGGGCTGTGGGTTGCGGCTGCGGGGGTGGCGTTCTTCGCCTTCTATACGCTGATCCCCACGCTGGCGGTCCTGATCGTGACCTATGGGACCATCGGCGGCAGCGACGACGTCCACGACCGCATGAGCGAACTAGGGCCGGTCTTCCCGGATCAGGCGATGCAGGCGCTGTTCGGCCAGATGATGGACACTGCCAGGGATACCGGGACCAGCTTCGGCTGGGGTCTGGCCGGCAGTCTCATGGTCCTGGTCTGGAGCGGGCTGTTCGGCATGCGGGCCCTGATGGCCGCCCTCAACTATGCCTACCACGAGGTGGAAACACGCGGTTTCCTGAAGCTGAACGGCATGGCGATTCTGCTCTGCCTGGGGTCTTTCGTGCTGGCCGCCGGCCTGATCGGCATATTGACGGCGGCGCCGTTCCTGCTGCGGGACCCTGCCCAGGACCCCTTCTGGTCCACGGTCTACGCCTATGGCCGCTGGCCGGTCGTCGGCGCTCTCATAGTCGGCGCGCTCGCGGTCTGCTACCGGCTGGGACCGTGCCACTCCGCTCCGCGATGGCGATGGGTCGGCTGGGGTTCCATCTTCACCGCCACGGTATGGATCGTGACCTCCATGGGCTTCACGCTCTATGTCCAGCAGATCGCCAACTACGCGTCGGCGTTCGGCTTGGCCGGCGCCGTCCTGACCCTGATGATCTGGCTCTACCTGCTGGCCTACACCGTGCTGCTCGGCGCCGTGATCAACGCCGAGACGGAGCGCGAAGCGGGACCGGAGACCTGAGCGTCCCGGCCCGCGCCTGGAAGGATCTCAAAGCAGCAGGGCTTTTTCCCGCTGCACCCCGCCGGACATCATGGCCGTTTCCTTCTGGTCGAGAACGGCGCGAAGCTTGGGAAAGTCGACTTCCTCCTCCTGCTTGACGTGCCCGGCGATCAGGTCCCTCAGTTCGGTGGCGATGCCGCGCCAGCGCGGGTCGCTCTTGGGTATCTGTTCCAGGTTGAAGAGATGCATCTTCATCTCCGCGTGCTCGCTGTAAAGATGCATGGCGTCCTCCTCCTCGTGGGCGCGGCCGTGGAGCAGCGGATACACCACGTCCTCTTCCGCCACCGCATGCGCCGACAGCCGCCGCTTCAAGCGGAGGAGAAGCTGGGTGCGGTCGAACACCGCGTTGTCCGGACTGGACGTCATCCGGTCCAGCAGCGACAGGATGATCCTGTGGTCGTCCGCCAGCGCATCGAACGGGTCGCGCCCTGCCGCTGCCTGCGCGGAGCCCGCCGCCTGCGCCACGATGGGCGGCAGGACACGGCTGGCGATCACGGCCGCAAGCGCGCCTGTCGTGAACGCGGCAAGGCCGCGCATGGTGATCAATCCTGAGTCTCGAGACATGGCGCCTGATCCTTGCCGTTGCTTGCCGTTGATTGAAATCAGTTGCTTCCCGGTGAGAACGAGGGGGGATCGCTCGCCGGGAACGATTCGTCCACGCTTTCGTCCACCTTGTCCCAGGGGCGCCGTTCGCGATCCCGCATATTCTCCGGGCCGGCTTGCCGCACGGCTCCGTAGCAGCCCCCCTGATCCACGGGCGCTTTCTCCGGGTCGTTGAAGGCGGCGTATCTCCGGCCCTGCCGATCCTGACCAGAGGCCTGATCCGAGGCGACGGACTGTCCGGTCGGCCGGAGCGGACCGAAATACGCAAGACGCCCTACGTCCGGAATTCGGTCGTCGCCGCTCGGCGGCCGCTGGGCCCCGGCAGACCGGCTCCCGGCAGACCGGCTGCGGCCGCCGGTTCGCTGCTGATAAAGCCAGTAGCCCAGCAG
>NZ_JCACHA010000741.1:0-10616 GCF_059503625.1 Skermanella sp. | reverse complement strand
TGGAGGACGAGCACGGCGTCGCCAACCTGATCGTCGTGCCGCCCGTGTTCGAGCGGTTCCGCAAGGTGATCCTGACAGCCCGCCTGATCGGCGCGACCGGCCGGGTGGAGCGCCAGGACGGCGTGATCCACCTGCTTGCCGACCACTTGGCGGACCTGAGCTTCCGCCTTCGCGAGTTGACCGCCGAGCCGGATTACTTCCACCCCGGCGCCATGGCCGGCGGCATCGCCCGGGCCGACGAGGTGAAGCGCCCGACCGCGGACTATCGCAAGAGCGGTGAGGTCGTCCAGGTCTTTCCCGACGGGCGGAACTTCAAATAGCGGGAAGATCGGCAAATAGCGGGAAGATCGGCGGCTTGCCGCCGGGGAGTGCGTCAGCGCGACGCCAGCCCCGAAGTCTTCAGCAGGGTGCGGAGCGACAGCAGCGCCTGCTTGCGTTCCGCTTCCGCCTTGAAGCGCTTCATGAACGGTTCGAGAAATTCCGGACTGTTGACCGCACGGCCGACCGCCTCGACGGCGCAGGCCCGCGCCTTGCCTTCCGGCAGGGGGGAAGCGGCGCACAGCTTCATCAGTTGCAGGATGCGGTCCATGAAGCTGCGGTTCGGCGCGTTCAATACGTCGATGCGGATGATGTCGAGCAGGGTCGCGTCCAGATCGCCCAGCAGCCTTGCCTTGGTGTCGGCATCCATATCGGCGCCCGCCACGTCGCGGTGCATGCCGACCAGAACGGGCAGTGCCGCCGGACGCTCCTTGCCGCCACTCTCGCGGACCAGATCGTCCGGCGACCATGCGGCGCGCACGAACTCCGTCATCTTGGCCTTGCTGGCGACGTACGGCATCAGATCGACGATCCGCACCAGCGTACGCACCTTTTCCGAAGGCAGCCGGCACTGGCTGATCGCCTCGGTCACGCTTTCCGGGTTGATCAGGCGAAGGGCACGCTGTTCCAAAGTTTCCAGCATCTCGATGTCGTCGGCGAGCGGCGGCGTCTTTCGGAAGAGTTCCATCAGCAGGTGCAGCGTCTGAGCCTGGTTCCACAGTGCCCGTTCCGCTTTCAGAGGCGCCAGATTGGTCAGTTCGCGGACCACCCGGCGCTCGATCGTGCTGCGCGTCCGCGGGCACTGTCCCCGGCTGATCAGCCAGTTGAGCGCCCTGATGCCGTCGGAGGCCCGGTTCGACGGCGGCTCATAGCGTCCGGCATGGAGATCCACCAGCGCCCGGATCTGGGTCAGGCGGTCGGAATGCTCAGGTCCGGTCAACTCGTTCGGCGTCGTCGTCGCGTTGACGATTTCCGCAAGGATCGCGTCGATCGGCATCACGAAGCGGGCAGGCAGGTCCTCTTCGACGAGATGGCCCAGCGCGTCGAGCTTGCCGATCCAGCCTTTGCTGTCGGCGAGATAGAGCGCCAGGGCACGGAAGATATGATAGGCGGCGGCGGTTCCATGCTTGGCTTCCAGCCCGGCGCATTGGGAGCCGTATCCCCCGGAGACGCAGGCCAGCACCGGCGCCTTCTTGGCATCGGCCCTCAGTTCGCCCAGCAACTGGTCGGCCAGCGCCAGCAGTTCCTTGAAGCGGCGCTGGACCGGGACGTCGGATCCCTGGACCTGATTGATCGCGGCTTTCTGGAGAGCCCCCTGCAAGGTCGTGCCGGCGTCGTTCAGACGAAGCGCATGCGCTTCCGAATGCAGCAGTTCGAGCGGCGTCAGGCGGTTGTCGTCCATATAGCGCTGAAGCGACGTCGCGATGATTTCCCGCGCCCTGTCGCCGCGCAGGTCCGATGGGACCCGGCACAGCCCGTCGCCGCCGGGGACCGGCATGATCAGCGGTATGGTCGGATCGACCATGCCGTCGCGCCAAAGGGTACGGGACAGGATGGTCCGGCTTACGTGCCCGTAGTCCTCGTATTCCGTACAGCGCGCTATCCTGACACCGAAACCGACCTTGTCCGCCTGCGCATTGCGTGCGCCGGCTTCCGCCTCCTCCAGGTCGTCCGTGATCCTGGCGCACATCCAGTAGCTGCCATGGTATGTGTGCAGCTCAAAGTAGATCCGGGTTTTTCCAATGGTTTCGAAAGTTTCAGACACGCAATCGGACCCTTTTTGGATCGTGAACCACACAGCAAGGCGGCATCCTGCCGTTCTATAGCCTTGGAATAACCATAATGCATAGTATCTTAAAACTTTTTGCAATCCGATAGGGTTATCTATGGTGCGAATTGTCGCTTGCGAAGATTGACCAGCGTAATCGAAAGAGGTAAGTTTCGTCATCGATCTCGCAAAATGCGGAGAGTTAAAATGGAAGTCGGTCAATACCCCTCGCCACTCGGTGTCGTCGGCCAGAAAATCGGCCAGAAGAGCCAGCAAACCCAGGCGCAGGTCGTCACGGACGCCATGCAGAGCACCAAGGAACTCGTTCAAAGCTCCGCTCAGTCGGGCGGCAACAGCGGTCATAAGATCGATATCAAGGCCTGATCGAAGGCTACGGCAGACCGGCGCCGGAAAATTTCCGCATTTTGCCGTTCTTTCGCGCTTCCGGTGGCCAGTCTCAGATCGATGAGCCGTCGGTCCGGCCGGACCGACGGCTCAACACGTTTGTGCTACCTCCGGCCGATTCTTCTCCCAGGTCGAGCGGTTAACGCTTTCGTATTACCCAAGACCCTAGAGTACGGAACACACTGAACGCCGTGAGCGGGGACCAGCCCTTTGGGCGGGAGAGGACGATGACCGGGGCCGGACTTTCTGAACAGGACGTCAAACGTCTGCTGGTGGATCGCTCGCCCCAGGCGAGGATCGAGACCATGTCGAAGGTGGTCGCCGATTTCGAGTCCGGAAGGTGCGCCGCCAAGGAGGAGGATCTGGTCCGCCAGATCCTCCAGCGACTGGCCATAGACGCCGAGATGGCGGTCCGGGAGGCGGTGGCATGGCAGATCTACAACAGCCCGCTGCTCAATGACGATCTGGCCCAGCGGCTTGCCCATGACGTCGCCGAGGTCGCATTCCCGATCCTGCGTCATGCCTCCGCCCTGTCCGACGACTTCCTGGTCGGCATCGTCCAGCAGCGGGACAGCAAGAAGCAGGTGGCGATAGCCGCCAGGGACGAGGTATCGGCCGGCGTCTCGGACGCCATCGTCGATGCCGGCAACGTCACGGCGATCGAACGACTTGTCCGCAATCCGGGTGCGGATTTGACGGAACCGACCCTGCAGAAGACTCTCGACCGTTTCGGCGGGATCGATGCGATCAGCGAGTCCATGGCTGGTCGGGTCGATTTACCGGTCGCCGTGATCGAAAAGCTGATCCATTACGTGTCGGAGGAAATCCGGGACGAACTGGCGGCACGCCATGATCTCCCCGTGGGAGTGCTCGGCGGGCTTGTCGAGCACGGCCGGGAGGCGGCGACCCTGCTCCTCCTCAAGCCACTCTCCGGACGCTTCCGCGATGCCGAACTCTTCGTGAAGCATCTCCATGCCAACAACCGCTTGAGTCCGTCGCTGCTGCTCCGCGTTCTTTGTAGCGGCGACGTAGACATGTTCGTCGCCGGCATCGCCGTCCGTTGCAACCTGAGCGTCGCCAACGCCCGACTGCTCGTCTTCGACGAAGGTCAGCTTGGCATGCGCGCAGCCTTCGAACGTTCGAAAATCCCTACGGTCCTGCTGCCGCCGTTTCGCGCGGCCCTGGCTGTGGTCCGCGAGATGGGGTACCGCGACGACGAGGGGCATCGCCCGGATTTTCAGAAGAAGGCGGTCGCGCGGGTGTTCAACGACTGTGGCAGCAGCGACGACAAGGACATCGAGGAACTTCTGCTACAGCTGTTCGATCACAAAACCGATGTGCGTTTGAAAGACGTCGTCCCTGCAACTGGTAGCGGCAGCCAAAAACAATAAAATTGCTTCTTGTGTATAATTTTTCATGATTCGTCGCTTATCGCTTTCTGTTCTGGTATCATTTATCAGCCTGCTAACTAACTTTATTATCGAACTGGACCATGGAAGCTACCCATGCAGGAGAGCCGGTGGCGCATTACTCGCAACGGGACGATGCTGCCTACAACCTTCGGCGCGGGCGTGAGCATAGCCCTGACTTGCGCGTGAGCGATATCCCGGCCGATGCCATGGCGATCATCGCCGATTGCCAGGTTCCTCTGGTCCTTATCGGCGTCACATGGCCTTACGAGCTGGCAAAATCGCCGCTGCTGTACGCCAATGCCGCCATGCTCGACCTTATCGGCCGGAACGCCGAGTCCGATCTTCCCGCGGGCCTTCTGCTTGGTTCCCTGTTCAGGATCGATATTCCGGAGTCGTGCTGCCCGGCTGAGGTCGAGTTGTTTTCCGCCCTGTCGGTTGCGACTGCGCCGGGCGGAGTCCCGCTGGCCGGAACGATCATGGTCGTTCCGGTCAAGGACCGGCTCGGCAGGCCGGCCCAGCGCTTCGCGGCGTTCCTGGCTGGAGAGCCGGCACCGCAGGAACGCCGTCTCGTCATCTCCCTGCTGCGGGCGGCAGGCCTGGCGCTGGCTCAATCCGCCGAAGTGGCGACCGCACGCACCACGCTCAACACGGTCCTTTCCAGCCTGACCGATGCCTTCATGTCGGTCGACCATTCATGGTGCTTCACACGCGTCAACCGCATGGCGGCGCAGGCTTGCGGCATGGCGCCGGAAGACATGATCGGACGCTCCTTCTGGGAGCTGTTCCCCGAGGCGATCGGCAGTCCGCTCCAAGCCGCCGCGTACCGCGCGGAAAGCGAGCAGGTGCCGGTTCAGGCGGAAGCTTTTCACCCCCGATTCGGCCGCTGGTCGGAATACCACGTCTACCCGTCACCCGACGGTCTGGGCATCATCGAAACGGACATCACCTCACGCAAGCAGCAGGAAGCACGCCAGCGGCTGATGGCGGACCTGAACGAGGCGATACGCCTGCTGGCGGATCCGACCGAGATGATGGAGGTCGCCCTCGTCCTGACCGGACGTCATTTCGGCGCCTCGCGCATGGTCTTCGCCGAGATCGATCCGGCAACCCTGAGTGTCGGCGCGTACCGGCAATACGTCGACAATGCTCCGGAGTTTCCGAGCGACATCACGCTGGGCGATTTTGGCGAGGCGGCGCTGGAGCATCTTCACCGCGGGCATACCCTTGCGGTCGAGGACGTCATGACCGACGAGCGGACGGCAGCGGGCCTTGAAGCGTTCAAGCGGATCGAAACGCGATCCCTGCTGGCGGTGCCTCTTACCAGATCCAATCGCTTGCTGGCGCTTTGCTCCCTACACGACAGCGTTCCCCGGCAGTGGTCGAGCGACGAGATCCTCATGGCCGAACGCGTCGCGGAACTGATCGGCGAGGCGGTCGAACGCTCCCGTGCCGAGAGGGCGGTACGCAACGGGGAACGGAGACTGCGGCTCGCCACACAGGCGGCGGCTCTCGGCGAGTTCGAGTACGATCCCGCCAGCGGTGCGATGATACGGTCGATGCTGGTGGACAGGCTGTTCGGTTTTCAGCCCGGAGAGGCCGATGCCCGCCTTGCACCGCTGCTGGAGCGGGTGCATCCCGACGACATCGCGGCTTTCCAGCAGGGACTGACGGATGCGCTGGCAGGCAGGTCCGACTGGAACCACATCTTCCGGGTCGTCCACGAAAGCGGCCGGACCGCCTGGATCACATCGGTCGGCGAAGTGATCCGCTGGCCCGACGGCAAGCCCGAGCGGATGGTCGGCATCATCCGCGACATCACGGTGGACTGGCTGGCCGAACAGGAACTGCGCCGGGCCCGCGACGCCGCGACTGAGGCCAGCGCCGCCAAGACCCGCTTCCTGGCCGCCGTCAGCCATGATTTGCGGCAACCGATCCAGGCCGTCTCCCTGTTCATCGAGTTGCTCGGCAAGAAGCAGATCTCGCCCGATGTCCGCGACTTGGTCGGAATGATCGACGTATCGGTCAAGGGGCTGCAAGGCATGCTCAACGGGTTGCTCGACGCGGCGCGCCTCGATGCCGGCATCGTCAAGCCCGTGCTCCAGACCTTCGACCTCGACGAGTTGCTCAGCAGGCTGGCGGCCGAGTTCGAGGCGCAGACCTCCGCCGCGAAGCTCATGTTCGAGGTGAGGCCTGCGACGGTGGCGGTATACAGCGACCCGGTGCTGCTCGAGCAGATCCTGCGCAACCTGCTTTCCAATGCGGTCAAGTTTACCACGCGCGGATGCATATTCCTGGAATGCGTGCGCGGAGACACTTCGGTGGACATCCATGTCGCCGACACGGGACCCGGGATACCGGAGGATCAGACCGAAGCGATCTTCCAGGACTTCCTCCAGTTGGACAACCCGGCGCGAGACCGCAACCGGGGCATCGGCCTTGGTCTTGGTACCGTCGCCCGCAC
The DNA here is from genome assembly GCF_059503625.1 of Skermanella sp. Lineage (NCBI taxonomy): Bacteria > Pseudomonadati > Pseudomonadota > Alphaproteobacteria > Rhodospirillales > Azospirillaceae > Skermanella > Skermanella sp. The sequence goes on along the minus strand of NZ_JCACHA010000741.1, from coordinate 4,252 downwards.
CGCGCGCCTGCTCGGCCATCCGGTCAAGGTGACTTCCAAGGTCGGCGAAGGATCGATCTTCACCGTCACCGTCCCGATTTCCGATGCCTCCGTGAAGCAGCCGGAAAAGGCATGGAGCGGCAAGGAGCAATGGCAGGACCGCATCCTGGCCGGACGCACGGTGCTGGTCGTGGACGACGATCATGCCGTCCTGACCGCACTCCAGATGCTGCTTGAGGATTGGGGAATGCGGGTCGTGCATGCCGGCGCTTTCGAGGAGGTCGCCGACCTTCTGGCCCATGGACAGGTTCCGGCCCTGGATCTGGTCCTTACCGATTACCGCCTGCCCAACGGCGCCACCGGCGCTCAGGTGATCGAACTGGTCAGGCAGCATCCGTCCCATATCGGCATCGCCGGCCTGGTGATGACGGGCGACACCTCGCCCGAACGCCTGATCGAAGCGCAGAAGGTCGAGTGCCGGCTGCTGCACAAGCCCGTCAATCCCGACGACCTGAAACGAGCCCTGATCGCCTGCTTCTGAAGTCCCGATTCGACTTCGGACCCAGCCGTTCCGCCGCAAGCATGATCCCGGCGGCCGTTCCTTTGCGTCAAGGGCTTGCATCGCGATCGTACGACGCCATCTGAAATCGAAGAGCCTGAAATCACAAAACGATTTCTTCCACCGGCTGGAGTAAACGAACCATGTTCGATTCGGATGCCAACCGGGGCCGTGATCCGGAACCAGCGGATCCCAACCTCCGCAGCATGACCCGTGTGGCACTTCTCGGCGGCTTTTCCGTACTGCTGGCGTTGCTTTGGCCGCGTGAGCTTTTTCCCGTGATGCTGGCGGGATTTCTTTTCATCAACGCGCTGATGAGCGCCTTTGCGGCAGCCGTAAAGCGCCAACCCGTCTGGGACGCTACCTTCACCCGCTGGGATGAAGCCGCCGCCTTCTATGTCTTCGGCTTCCTTGCCGGGTTGTTCATCGACCCGGCGGTGATGGAGGAAGTGCTGTCGGCATCCGGAATTCAGGGCTGATCGAGCGCCGGACCGTTTTGGCTGGTTGTCGAAAGTTGTGATGGGCGTCACAATGGTATTGTCCGAAAGGTGGTAGCCTTTCGTTCTGCTTTTTTAACCAGCACCGGTTTGCCATGGCGTTCAGTGCGACCTTCTGGGGCGTGCGCGGTACGATACCCTGTCCTTCGTCGACCCATATGCGGTTCGGCGGCAATACCAGTTGCGTCGAGGTGACGGCGGGCGACCATACCATCATACTGGATTGCGGTACCGGCTTTCGGGCACTGGGGAAGGACCTGATCTCGCGGACCACCCGCCGGGCCACCATTCTGCTCAGCCATTTCCACCTTGACCATATCGCGGGTTTTCCCTTCTTCCAGCCGGCCTACAAGCCCGACTTCTCGTTCCGCATCATGGCCGGACGCTTCAACGCCTGTCCCGATATCCGTTCGGTGCTGGCAACCCAGATGGACCCGCCGCTCTTTCCGGTACCGATGCGGACGATGCGCGCCGATTTGACTTTCGAGGATTTCCGCCCCGGCGATACGTTGACCCTCGACGGGGGGCTGACCGTCCGGACGGCGGTGCTGAACCACCCGGATGGCGCCTGCGGTTACCGGATCGATCACGATGGGCATTCGCTCGCCTACGTGACCGACACCGAACACGTGCCGGACGCGCCGGACCGGAACATCCTGGAACTGATCGACGGTGCGGATCTGGTGATCTACGACGCGACCTATACCGAGAAGGAATTTGCCTGCAAGACGGGATGGGGCCATTCCACCTGGGTAGAGGGGATCAAGCTGTGCCAGTCGGCCGGCGCCCGCCGGCTGGCCCTGTTCCACCACGAACCCGACCATGACGACACAGGCATGGAAGAGATCGAGGCGGAGGCGCAATCGGTCTGGTCTTCCGTCTTTGCCGCCCGCGAGGGGGAAACGGTCACGCTGGAATGACCGGCCTGGGAATAATCGGCCTGGGAATAATCGGCCTGGGAATGATGCTTGCGGCGGCGGTCACCGAATCTGGACGAAACGGGTGGGCCAGTCGCTGCGCGGGACGATCCTGATCACGTAGGGCGACGTCAATACCTGGGCATTCATGGTGCCGGGGGCCGGTATTCTCTCCCCGTAGGAGATCACCATCTCGCGGCTGGCCGGCAGCCCCTGCTCGGTGAAGCGCTGATCGGTCGTTATCTGCTCGTTGATGCCTTCGATCGCGACCCCATAACCAGCGGTCTGACGCATGCCGAGGAATATCCCGATCCCCATCCAGCCCTGTGGCAGGGGGCCAGGCGCCGGAGTGGCCGCCAGGTTCCAAATGTCCTGCCACTCCTGTTCGGTGCGTGCGATCAGAGTCGTGCGGCCCTGGACGCCGGCTTGGATGCCGCTCCATTCGAAATGGCCGTCGATGCCGGGCGGAGTCCTCGAGGACTGGGCGCCCTCGGCGTTCGACAGGGGCTCGCCCGCCAGAAGGTTCATGGCGGGAGTGCAGCCGTTTGCCAGGGCGAGAACGGCTGCGAGTACGGCTCCGGGGACGGCGAAACGGGGAATGTGCATCTATCAGGCAACTCGCGGCAGGGCTGTTTCCACCAGCTTGGCCCAATAGCTGGCGCCCACCGGCAGGATCTCGTCGTTGAAGTCGTAGCGGGGATTGTGGACCATGCAGGCGCTGGGACCACCGGCCTGTCCGATCCAGACATAGGAACCGGGCTTCTTGTTGAGCATGAAGGCGAAGTCTTCCGCTCCGGTGCTGGGAGCGGGATCGTAGATCACCTGCGACGGCCCGACTACTTCGGCGGCGACTTGGCCGGCGAACACCGTTTCTTCGGCGGTGTTGACCGTGGCGGGGTAGTTGCGGCGGTAGTCGATCTCCGCCGTGGCGCCGAAGGCTTCCGCCGTGGCGGTCGCAACGCGCCGCAACCCTGCTTCGACCATATCCTGCACCGCGACCTCGAAGGTGCGCACGGTACCGCTGAGCGTCACCTCGCTCGGGATCACGTTGTAGGCGGAGCCGCCGTGGATCTGGGTGACGCTGACCACGGCCGAGCGCAGCGGATCGGTGTTGCGGCTGACGATCGACTGCAGCGCCGTCACGATATGGGCGCCGACCACGACGGGATCGATGCCGAAATGGGGCATGGCGCCGTGGGCGCCGTTGCCGCGTACCTTGATGTCGAACTGATCCGCCGCCGCCATGATCGGGCCGGTGCGGACCGCTATGGTGCCCGCCGGCATTTCCGGCCAGTTGTGCATGCCATAGACTTCGCTCACCGGGAACAGGTCGAACAAGCCTTCCTCGACCATCTTCTGGGCGCCGCCCTTACCTTCCTCGGCCGGCTGGAAGATGAAGTGGACCGTACCGTCGAAGTTGCGTGTCTCGGCAAGGTACCTGGCGGCTCCGAGCAGCATGGTGGTGTGGCCGTCATGGCCGCAGCCATGCATCTTGCCCGGATTCGTCGACGCATGCGGAAAATCGTTCTGTTCCTGCATGTTCAGCGCATCCATGTCGGCGCGGAGCGCTATCGACTTGCCGTTGCCCGAGGCTCCGCCACCCTTCAGCGTGCCGACGACACCGGTGCCCCCAAGGCCGCGATGCACCTCGATACCCCACTCCTCAAGCTTCGCCGCGACGATGCCGGAAGTCCGGAACTCCTCGAACGCCGTTTCGGGATGGGCGTGGAAGTCGCGCCGCCAAGCGGTCATCTCTTCCTGGAAATCAGCGATTCGGTTGATGATCGGCATGTATCGTCTCTGGTTTCGTGCAAGCTTGCCCGCGAAGGACACAGGAGGGCCGGGGGAGGGCCGGAGACACGTTAGCAGAGAGATTGCGGTCAGGACAGACGCAGAGGTTCGGCTACCTCGCGCAGGCGGGCATCGATCGCCTCTGATGTCGGCAGGCTTTCCTGGGCGCCCAGGGCCATGCAGGCGAGCGAGGCGCCGACGCTGGCGCGGTGAAGCGCCTCCGCCGGTTCGGCGCCGCCGTCCAGTGCGGCCGTGAGGATGCCGCAGAAGGCGTCGCCGGCGCCGGTGGTATCGACAGGGGTGATCTTCAGCGGAGCGGCCGTCCAGAGAGCCCCGCCCGACTCGGCCATCAGGGCGCCGGCGCTGCCCAGGGTCACGACGCAGGTGACGCCGCAGGTCCGCGCCAGATCGCGGGCGAGACCGGTGGCGGAACTGACGGACAGGCCGAGGCGGTCGGCGATCTCCGCCGCTTCATGCTCGTTGACGATCAGCACGTCGATCAGCTTCAG
>NZ_JCACHA010000740.1:0-10629 GCF_059503625.1 Skermanella sp. | reverse complement strand
CTCCCCGTTCCTCCACGGTCAACCCAGGGAGCATGCCGTCCGCCCAATCCGGCGCCGAGGGAGATCTGGCGAACTTCGTGTCGGTCGTGCTGGCGGAAACCGAGGATGTATGGGGCAACATCTTCAGTCAGTCGGGCCGGACATATGAAGAACCTATCCTCGTCCTGTTCAGCGATGCGGTGCAGTCCGGCTGCGGGTCGGCTCGCTCGACCATGGGACCCTTCTACTGCCCGGCGGACCGCAAACTCTATATCGACCTGAGCTTCTATCGGGACCTGCGCAGCCGCATGGGAGCGCCCGGCGACTTCGCACAGGCCTATGTGATCGCCCACGAAGTAGGGCACCACGTCCAGAACCTGCTCGGCGTCAGCCGGGACGTCCAGGCCGCCCAGCGTCAGGTGTCGCAGAACGAAGCCAATGCGCTGTCGGTCCGTGTGGAATTGCAGGCGGACTGCTTTGCCGGGATCTGGGCGCATAGCATGGCGCAAAAGCAAGGCGTCCTGGAGGACGGCGACATCGAAGAGGCGCTCAACGCCGCGAGCGCCGTCGGCGACGACCGGCTTCAGAAACAGGCGACCGGACGGGTGACACCCGACAGTTTCACCCACGGGAGTTCGGCGCAGCGGGTGCAATGGTTCCGGCGTGGGCTGGACAGCGGTTCTCCGAATTCCTGCGATACCTTCGGCAACGGCTGACCGACCGAAGCCTGATCGGCCGGTTCCTGATCGAACGGCGGCTGGTCAGTCCGCCAGTTCGAGAACGACGGGGGTATGGTCGGACGCCTTCTCCTGGGCGCGCGGCCCCTTGTCGATCCTGCACTCGACAAGCCGGTCCGCCGCCTGTGGCGACAGCAGGAAATGGTCGATGCGGATACCCTGGTCGCGCGGCCAGCGGCCGGCCTGATAGTCCCAGAACGTATAGGCGTGCTGCTCGTCCGGGTGCAGCGCGCGGAAGGCTTCGGTCAACCCCAGGTTCAGCAGTGCCCGGAACTGGGCGCGGCTTTCAGCCCTGAAGAGGGCGTCGGTTTCCCAGGCCTGCGGATCGTAGACGTCCTCGGGCGCTGGGATGATGTTGTAGTCGCCGCCAAGCACGAAGGGCTGCTCGGTCTTGAGCAACTCCTGCGCGTGCCGGCGAAGCCGTTCCATCCAGGCCAGCTTGTACGGATATTTTTCCGTACCGACCGGGTTGCCGTTGGGCAAATAGATCGAAGCGATCCGGATCCCGCCGACCGTCGCTTCGACGTAGCGGGCCTGGACATCGTCGGGTGCGCCGGGGAGATGGTCCAGGATATCTCCGACCGGCTGCTTTGCCAGCAGCGCCACGCCATTGTAGCTTTTCTGGCCGACCACGGCGCAGTTGTACCCCATCGCCTCGAAATCGCCTTTCGGGAACGAGGCGGTCTCGCACTTGATCTCCTGGAGCAGGACGACGTCGGGAGAGGCGCGGTCCAGCCACCCCAGAATGTTGGGAAGGCGGGCTTTGGCGGAATTGACGTTCCAGGTGGCGATCTTGACCATGGGGCAGGCGACTTTCCGGACGCGGACAGAAAAAGGCCCGTGCCGGTTCCGGCACGGGCCTTTCTGGATACCGCCTTAAGCCGGCGGCATCAAACGGCAAAATTCAAACCGCGAAGGACGACCCGCAGCCGCACGATGCCGTGGCGTTGGGGTTCCTGATCTGGAACGACGCTCCCATCAGATCCTCGACGAAGTCGATGACGGAGCCGTTCAGCAGGTCCAGCGACGCATCGTCGGTGACGACGCCGATCCCCTGATGCTCGAAGACGTAGTCGTCCTCGTTCTTCTTGTTGTCGAAGCTGAACCCGTACTGGAAGCCGGAGCAGCCGCCGCCCGATACCGTGATGCGCAGCATCAGGCTGTCGTCGCCTTCCAGCCCGCGCAGCACCAGGACGCGCTTGGCCGCACTGTCGGAGATCGTGACGGCCCGATCGCCGAGGCTCGCGGGCGCCACGGGGTCGGTAAGGGTGGTGTTCAGCGCCGTGTCAGCCATGGAAAACTCCTCAGCTCCAATCGGATGGGACCTGAAAAACAGTCCCTTAAATGAAATCAGGAGTCCCTATGTAAGCAGACCTGACCGATCCGTCAAAGGCCCAGCCGGTGAAGAGGTCAATAAGTCGCGATCTTCATTGAAAAGAGGGCCGCTCTATCGGTAGTGTCCGGACCATGAATGCGGAACAACACCTTCTCCCGAATACGTCTTCCGGCCTCGGCCGGCAGGAGGCGGCTCCGTTCGCCACCATGCCGGAGCATACCCGCGGCCGGCTCAAGGCCGAACCGGAGAGCCCGACCCGTTCCGTCTTCCAGCGCGACCGCGACCGCATCATCCATTCCGGCGCTTTCCGCAAGCTGAAATACAAGACGCAGGTCTTCGTCTACCATGAGGGCGATTACTATCGCACCCGCTTGACCCATAGCCTGGAGGTGGCGCAGATCGCCCGCTCCGTCAGCCGCACGCTCGGCGTCAACGAGGATCTGGCGGAGGCGGTGGCGCTCGCGCACGACCTTGGGCACACCTGCTTCGGCCATGCCGGTGAGGAGGCGCTGAACGAGTCGATGCTGCATCTCGGCGGCTTCAGTCATAACGACCATACGTTGCGCATCCTGACGAGGCTGGAACGCCGTTACGCCGAGTTCGACGGGCTGAACCTGACGTGGGAAACGCTGGAAGGCGTCGTCAAGCACAACGGTCCGCTGCTTCCCGAACTGCCGGGCCATGCGCTGCCGACCACCATCCGGGAGTTCCAGGACGAGTTCGACCTTGAACTCGGCACCAACCCTGGGATGGAAGCGCAGGTTGCCGCCCTGGCCGACGATATCGCCTACAACAACCACGACATCGACGACGGCCTCCGCGCCGGGCTGTTCACCCTGGACGAAGTGGCGGAACTGCCGCTGCTGGGCGGCATCATCCGGGGGCTGCACGACCGCTATCCGGGACTGGAGCGTCAGCGCCTGATCCACGAGACTGTCCGCCGGATGATCGACCACATGGTCACCGACCTGATCCTGGAAACCCGCCGCCGCATCGCGGAGGTCAAGCCGCACTGCGCGGCGGATGTGCGCAACGCTCCCCGTGCCCTGGTAGCGTTCAGCGAAGAGATGCGCGCCCATGATCGGGTCTTGCGCGCTTTCCTGAAACAGCGCATGTACCGCCACTACAAAGTCAACCGCGTCACCAGCAAGACACGGCGCGTCGTGTCGGAGCTATTCGCGCTGTTCATGGCCGAGCCCGAGTGCCTTCCGACGGAATGGCAGGAGGATCTGGAGGCACTGAAGGATAGCGTGAGCGCCGGCGCGCAGGAAAAAGCACGCGCGCGGCTGGTGGCCGATTATATTGCAGGCATGACCGATCGCTTCGCGCTGGCGGAGTATGAGCGGATGTTCGACATGGAATCAAAGACCTGATGAATCTTTTCAACGAGTTCGCCAAAGACCTGCGCGTCATCCTGGATGACCTTGCCACCGGCGGAGACCTGCCGTCAGGTCTCGACCTTTCCAAGGTAACGGTGGAGCCGCCGCGCGACCCTTCCCATGGCGATCTTTCCACCAATGCGGCGCTTGTGCTGTCCAAACAGGCCGGGCGCAAGCCGCGCGACATCGCCGAGCTTCTGGCCGTGCGCCTGCGCGCGCTGCCGGACGTGACCTCGGCCGAAATCGCGGGTCCCGGATTCGTCAATCTGCGCCTGTCGGACGACACGTGGCGCGAGCGCGTCGGCGACATCCTGGTGGCGGGCGTAACCTATGGCAACGGCAGCATCGGGGCCGGCATCGCGGTCAATGTCGAATACGTCTCCGCCAACCCGACCGGCCCGCTGCACGCGGCCCATGCGCGCGGCGCCGTCGTCGGCGACGCCCTGGCGTCGCTGCTGGAGAAGGCGGGATATACCGTCACGCGCGAATACTACATCAACGACGCCGGCGCCCAGGTCGAGGTGCTTGGCCGGTCGACATATCTGCGCTACCGGGAAGCCCTGGGCGAGACGGTCGAGATCCCGGCCGGCATGTATCCGGGCGAATACCTGAAGGACGTCGGTGCGGCGCTGGCGGAACGCGACGGCTCCAAATGGATGGACGCGCCTGAAACGGAGTGGCTGCCGGTCACCCGCGACTTCGCGATCGAGCAGATTCTCACCGGCATCAAGCAGGATCTCGCCGATCTCGGTGTTCAGAACCAGGTATTCTCGTCGGAGCGGGCGCTGATCGCCAGCGGTGCGGTGGAGGACGCCTATCAGTCCCTGGTCGAGCAAGGCCTGATCTATACCGGCGTGCTGGAGCCGCCGAAGGGCAAGAAGCCCGACGACTGGGAGCCGCGTCCCCAGACCCTGTTCCGCGCCACCCAGTTCGGCGACGACGTCGACCGTCCGCTCAAGAAGTCGGATGGAAGCTGGACCTACTTCGCCAACGACATCGCCTACCACTTGGACAAGTACCGGCGCGGCAGCTCCGTGCTGATCGACGTTCTGGGCGCCGACCATGGCGGCTATGTCAAGCGGATGCAGGCGGCGACGACGGCGGTGACGGGCGGGCTGGGCAGCCTGGACGCCAAGATCTGCCAGCTCGTCCACTTGTTGCAGAACGGCGAGCCGGTCAAGATGTCGAAGCGCGCCGGCACCTTCGTGACGCTGCGCGACGTCATCGATCAGGTCGGCCGCGACGTGGTCCGCTTCATCATGCTGACCCGGCGCAACGACCAGACGCTGGAGTTCGACTTCGCCAAGGTGACCGAGCAGTCCAAGGACAACCCGGTCTTCTACGTCCAGTACGCCCATGCCCGCTGCTGCTCGGTCCTGCGCCACGCCCAGGACGCCGATCCCGCGCGCAGTCTGGCGCCGGAGGATCTGGCGGCGACTGCCGTCCTCGCCCGCCTGTCCTCTCCGGAGGAGCTTGAGCTGATCAAGCTGATGGCAAGCTGGCCGCGCGTGGTGGAGTCGGCGGCTCAGGCCCATGAGGCTCACCGCATCGCCTTCTACCTGTACGATCTGGCCGGCGCGTTCCATGGACTGTGGAACAAGGGCAAGGACGACACCACCATGCGTTTCCTGCTGGATGAAGATCCGGAACTGACGACCGCCCGGCTGGCGCTGGTCAAGGCGGTGTCTATCGTCATCGCGTCCGGCCTGGACGTAATGGGAGTGGAGCCTGTCGAGGAACTGCGCGGATGAGCCAGTACGATCCCCGAGACTTCTATGAGCCCGGAAATCAAGCCGGGAACCAGCAGGGCAGCCAGCCTGACCCAGAGGACGCGCGATATATGCCGCGCGATCTCCGGGTGGAACCGCGCGAGTATCAGCGCGGGACGTCGCGGCCCAACCCGGATGCCCGGCCTCGCACGCAGCGGCGTCTGCTGGCGCCCGTCCTGGCGGTCGTCGGCCTCATGGTCTTCTTCGCCATCGTCTGGTTCGCGTGGTCCAGCAGCCAGCCGACGGTCGGTGAAGGCGGCATGCCGGTCGTCAAGGCCGACAACTCTCCTGTCAAGATGAGGCCGGAGCAGCCGGGCGGCATGGCCGTGCCCCATCAGGACAAGCTGATCTACGACCGCCTCAAGGCCGAAACCGGCAATACCGAGACGGCCGCAGTCGAACGTCTCCTGCCGCCGCCGGAGAACCCGCTGCCCCGCCCCGAAGCTCCGCCGCCGCCCGAAGCGATCGAGGAACCGGCGACATCCGGCCTGCCGCCCTCGGCGGTGGAATCGCCGGCTATACCGGGCAATGGCGTGCCGGAAGCACCAGCTAGCCAGCCCGTACCGCCGGTTGCGGTGGCGCCAACTCCGGCACCGCCCCCTGCCGCTGCACCGCCCCCTGCCGCTGCACCGCCGGTTGTGGCGGCCCGCCCGACGCCTCCGCCGCCGCAAGCCGCGCCCGCGGCCCCCCCGCGCTCGCTGACGCCGCCTCCGGCACCAGCGCAGACGGCGGCCCTGCCGCCGCCGCCGGCTCCACCGGCTGCATCGTCCGGCGGCGGAAACTTCCGCCTTCAGATCGCATCGGTGAAGTCCGAGGACGCCGCACGAGCGGAGTTCCAGCGGTTGCAGAAGCGCTACCCGGAAGCCCTGGGCGGGTTGGGTGTCGCTTACGTCCGGGTCGATCTCGGCGACAAGGGCATCTATTATCGCGTCCAGGCAGGACCGGTGGACGAAGCGCGCGCGACCTCCATCTGCTCCTCTCTCAAGTCACAGAGCGTCGGGTGCATTCTTGTCCGTCAGTAGTAAGGCTTCCACCGCGAAGCTTCCCGCCGCGATCGTCTACGGCTGCGCCGGTACCACCCTGTCCCCGGAAGAGCGAGAGTTCTTCCGGGCATCGAATCCCTTCGGCTTCATCCTCTTCCGCCGGAACTGCCAGACCCCCGATCAGGTCAGGACGCTCGTCTCCGACCTGCGGGCATCGGTCGGGCGCTCCGACGCTCCGGTGCTGATCGACCAGGAAGGCGGACGCGTCGCCCGGATGCGCCCGCCGGAATGGCCGTCTTTCCCGCCGGCCCGACGGATCGGCGATCTTGCCGCCGGCGATCCCGAAGCCGGAGCCGAGGCGGCATGGCTGACAGCGCGACTGATCGCGTCGATGCTTCACGATGCCGGCATCACCGTCGACTGCGCACCGGTATGCGACGTTCCGGTCGATGGCTCCCATGACGTGATCGGCGACCGCGCTTTCTCCGACGATCCGGAGCTGGTGGCGAGCCTCGCGCGGATCTCCTGCACGGGGTTCCTGGACGGCGGCGTCCTGCCGGTCATCAAGCATCTGCCCGGGCATGGCCGGGCACTGTGCGACAGCCATCTGGAACAACCACGGGTCGAGGCGGGCAGGGCCGAACTGGCGCGGACCGACTTCCTGCCGTTCGAAGTCGTCTCCGACATGCCGCTCGGCATGGTCGCCCATGTCGTCTACCAGGAACTCGACCCCGTCTATCCCGCCAGCACCTCGGCGGTCGTCATCCAGTCCGTCATCCGTGACCAGCTCGGCTTCGACGGGCTGCTGTTCTGCGACGACCTGTCGATGGAAGCACTGGCCGGCACCGTGGCGCAACGCGCGGTCGCCGTGCTGGAGGCCGGCTGCGACGTGGTCCTTCACTGCAACGGCAGGCTCGAGGAGATGCAGGCGCTGGCGCCCGTCGTGCCGCCGCTGACGGATTCCGCCGCCGCCCGCTGGGCGCATGCGCTGACGTTCCTGAAATCTCCCGGCAAGGGAGATCCGGAACGCATGCGGGAACGGCTGGACGCGCTGCTCGAGGGATCGGACATCATCGCATGATGACCTCGATCGAACAGTTCCTGTTCGACGCCTCCGTCTGGGTGGTCCCCGTCATCATGGCGATCACGTTCCACGAGGCGGCGCATGGCTTCGCCGCGTGGAAGCTGGGGGACAACACGGCGAAAAGCCTGGGGCGCGTGACCTTCAACCCGCTGCGCCATGTCGATCCCATCGGCACGGTGATCCTGCCGGCGGTGATGTATTTCACCACCTCGTTCATGTTCGGCTGGGCGAAGCCGGTGCCGGTCAACTTCAACCGGCTGCGCAACCCGCGCTATGGGATGGTGCTGGTGGCGCTGGCCGGACCCGTCATCAATATCGTCCTGGCGTTCTTCGCCGCCTGGGCGCTGCGCTGGATCGATTTTCTGCCGGAAACCGCGTTGCTATGGGTCCAGCAGAGCTTGGTGATCGCGGTACAGATCAACGTCATCCTGGCGGTGTTCAACATGATCCCGCTGCCGCCTCTGGACGGCGGCAGGGTGGCGGTCGGTCTGCTGCCGCGCCAGCTTGCAATGCCCTTGGCCCGGCTCGAGAACTACGGCCTGTTCATCCTGATGGGCGTCCTGTTCATCCTGCCGCTGATCGGCCAGCAGATCGGCATGAACCTGAGCGTGCTGCCCTGGCTGCTCGGCCCGCCTGTCGAGTACGTCATCCGCCTGCTCGGCTTCGCGACCGGTCACGGCTGACCTCCGATGACGACGGAAAAGCCGAACGGCGAAGCTGCCGAGGGCCAGCTTGTCCTCGATCTCGACGGCTATGAGGGACCGATCGACGTCCTGCTGACGCTGGCGCGCGATCAGAAGGTCGATCTGACGCGGATCTCCATCCTTCAGCTTGCCGACCAATACCTGGCCTTCGTCGCGGAGGCCCGCCGCATCAGGCTGGAACTGGCCGCCGATTATCTCGTGATGGCGGCGTGGCTGGCATACCTGAAGTCCCGCCTGCTGCTGCCCGAGCAGGACGAGGAGGAGCCGAGCGGGGAGGATCTGGCTCAGGCCTTGGCTTTCCAGCTTCAGCGGCTCGAGGCCATGCAGGAAGTCGGGGCCAAGCTGGTCGACCGTCCGCGCCTTGGCCGCGACGTCTTTGCGCGCGGCGCTCCGGAAGGCATCCAGATAGTCTCCCGGTCGATCTTCGACCTGTCGCTCTACGATCTTCTGAAGGCCTATACCGAGCACAAGCGGAAGGAGGAGTTCGGCACGTGGCGCATACAGCCTTCCGAACTCTACTCCATGGAGGACGCACTCCAGCACCTGTCCGAAATGCTGGGGCGGCTGCCGGATTGGACCTCCCTGGCAAGCTTCGTCCCCGGCGCCGCCGGTGACTCGCTGCTCAGCCGCTCGGCCCTGGCGGCGCACTTCGTCGCCAGCCTCGAACTGACCAAGGCCGGCAAGCTGGAACTCAGGCAGGAAGGGGTCTTTTCGCCCATCTATCTTCGCCGCGTCAGGTCGCAGCAGCCATGAGCCCCGAACTTCGCCTGCTCGAAGCGCTGATCTTCGCTTCGGCCGAACCGCTGGACGAACGCACCCTGGCGGATCGCCTTGGCAACGGCGTCGACATCGTCCGGCTGCTGGCCGAGCTGAAGCAGGATTATGCGGGACGCGGCATCGATCTTGTCGGCACGGCGGGACGCTGGTCGTTCCGCACGGCGCCCGACTTGGCGGAAAAGCTGCGCGTCGATGCCGAGGTCCAGCGAAAGCTGTCGCGGGCCACGGTCGAGACCCTGGCGATCATCGCCTATCACCAGCCCGTGACCCGCGCCGAGATCGAAAGCATACGAGGCGTCGCCACCAGCAAGGGCACGCTGGATATCCTGATGGAAGCGGGCTGGGTCCGGCCGGGCAAGCGGCGCGAGACGCCGGGCCGGCCGCTGACATGGATCACGACGGACGGCTTCCTCGATCATTTCGGCCTGGAAAGCCTCCGCGATCTACCTAACCTCGAAGACTTGAAGGCGTCCGGCTTGCTCGACTCGCGGCCGGTGCTGACCTCGATCCAGGGCGGAGCGGGGGGAGCGGCTGCGTCGGAGGAGGAGGCCTGAGTCAGGAGGCTCCCGCTTCCAGTCCAGCCTCAGCCGCCACGGGCCGCTTCATGACGATCACCAGCACCGTCGTCACGACCGTTCCCGCCGCGATCGCCAGGGCATAGAGGCCGACATTGGTGACGGCGTTGGGGATGCCCAGGACGAAGACGCCGCCGTGCGGCGCGCGAAGCATGCAGCCGAACAGCATGGACAGGCCGCCGGCCACCGCCGACCCGGCAATGCCGGGCGGGATCACCCGCAGAGGGTCCTTGGCGGCGAAGGGAATGGCACCCTCCGTGATGAACGACAGGCCGAGGACGGCGGCCGCCTTGCCGGCGTCGCGCTCATCCCGGGTGAAGCGGTTCTTCGCGATTACCGTCGCCAACGCCAGTCCAAGCGGCGGGGTCATCCCCGCGGCCATCACGGCCGCCATCGGCAGGTAAGCCTCCGACGCGAGCAGTCCCACGGCGAAGGTATAGGCCGACTTGTTGACCGGTCCGCCCATATCAACCGCCATCATTCCTCCCAGCAGCAGCCCAAGCAGCACCGCATTGGCCGAGGTCATCCCGCTGAGCCAGCCCGTCAGGGCCGACAGAACGGCCGCGATCGGGGTTCCGACCACGTAGATCATCAGCAAGCCGACCGCGACGCTGGCGAGCAGCGGAATGATGAGCACGGGCTTCAGCCCCTCCAGGTTCTGCGGCAGCCTGATCCAGTTTCGGAGATAGAGGGCGATGTATCCGGCCAGGAAGCCCGAAGCCAGACCGCCCAGGAAGCCGGCCCCGATCTGGTTGGCCAGCATGCCGCCGATCAAGCCGGGAGCCAGCCCCGGCCGGTCGGCGATGGAGAAGGCGATAAAGCCGGAGAGCACGGGGACCATCAGTGCGAAAGCGGCCTGACCGCCGATCTGCATCAGTGCTGCGGCCAGCGATCCCGGCTCCTTCGCGGCGTCGATGCCGAACATGAAGGACAGGGCTATGGCCAGTCCGCCGGCCACGACGACCGGGATCGTGTACGACACACCGGTCATCAGGTGCTTGTACGGTCCCGTCCTCTGTGCCGAGCGCTCGGCCTTCAGCCGTTCGACCTCGCCCGCCAGGTTCCTGCCTGTTCCCGGTTCGGCCGCAGCGCCGGCATCAGGAGCCGGCGCTTCGTCGAAGGCGGCCGCGATGACCTGCTTCCCGCCCTTGAGGGCCTTCCCGGTGGATGTCGAGTAGACCCGCTTGTGGCGGAACCGGTCTAGCGCCACGTTGGTATCCGCGGCGATGATGACGACATCGGCGGCGTCGATCTCCGCCGGGGTCAGGGTATTGCCCGAACCGACCGATCCCTGGGTTTCCACCCT
>NZ_JCACHA010000739.1:0-10629 GCF_059503625.1 Skermanella sp. | reverse complement strand
GCCGCCGCACCGGAAGGGCCGCTACCTGCTGTCGTTCGACCCGCTGGACGGGTCGTCCAACATCGACGTCAACCTCACGGTCGGAACCATCTTCTCGATCCTGCGCGCCCCCGAAGGCGACGGCGATCCGGTCGAAGCGGACTTCCTGAAGCCAGGGACGGAACAGGTCGCCGCCGGTTTCGCGCTCTACGGCCCGACTTCGATGATCGTGCTGACGCTGGGCGACGGTGTCAATGGCTTCACGCTCGACCCCGAGATCGGCAACTTCATCCTGACCCATTGCCACATGAAGGTGCCGGAGGAGTGCAGCGAGTTCGCCGTCAACGTCTCCAACGAGCGGTTCTGGGAGCCGCCTGTCCAGCGCTACGTCGACGAATGCATCCGGGGCAGCACGGGACCGCGCGGCAAGGACTTCAACATGCGCTGGATCGCGTCGCTGGTGGCGGAGGTCTACCGCATCCTGATCCGGGGCGGCGTCTTCATGTATCCGTGGGATACCCGCGATACCTCGCGCGCCGGGCGCCTGCGCCTGCTGTACGAGGCCAACCCGATGGCGATGATCCTGGAACAGGCGGGCGGCACGGCTTCGACCGGACGCCAGCGCATCCTGGACATCGTACCGGACAAGCTTCACCAGCGCGTGCCGCTGATCCTGGGCTCGAAGTCGGAGGTCGAACGGATCGTTCGCTACCACGAGGCGCACGACAAGGGTGAGGACAAGGTCTTCGAAGCGCCGCTTTTCAACACCCGCTCGCTGTTCCGGGTCCCGGCCGGCGCGCATGGAGGAGTGTGATCCATGTCCGTCAAGCATCCTATCGTCGCCATCACCGGATCGTCCGGTGCCGGCACCACGACCGTCCGCCACACCTTCCAGCAGATCTTCCGGCGCGAGCAGATATCTGCCGCGATCATCGAGGGCGACGCCTATCACCGTTACGACCGCGCCGAGATGAGAACGCGGCTGGCGGAGGCTCAGCAGCAGGGATTGGCGAGCTTCAGCCATTTCGGCCCCGACGCCAACCTGTTCGAGGAAATCGAGGCGCTGTTCCAGCACTATGGCGAGACGGGGACCGGCACGACCCGCAAGTACCTGCACAACGCGGAGGAAGCGGCGCCCTACCAGCAGGAGCCCGGCACCTTCACGCCGTGGGAGCCCCTGCCGGAGCCGACCGACCTGCTGTTCTACGAGGGGCTGCACGGTGCGGTGAAGACCGGCAACGTCGATGCCGCCCGCCATGCCGACCTGCTGATCGGCGTCGTCCCGATCATCAACCTGGAATGGATACAGAAGCTCCACCGCGACAGGATCTCACGCGGGCACAGCCAGGAAGCGATCGTCGATACCATCCTGCGCCGGATGCCGGACTACGTGAACTACATCGTCCCGCAGTTCTCGCTGACCGACATCAATTTCCAGCGGGTGCCGACGGTGGACACGTCCAACCCCTTCATCGCCCGTGACATCCCGAGCGCCGATGAGAGCATGTTGATCATCCGCTTCCGTAACCCGCGCGGCATCGACTTTCCGTACCTGCTGTCGATGCTGAAGGACAGCTTCATGTCTCGTCCCAACACCATCGTCTGCCCTGGCGGCAAGATGGCGCTGGCCATGCAGCTCATCATCACGCCGCTGATCTGGCAACTGATGGACCGCAAGAAAAAGGCTCACTGATACTGGGGTCAAGGGTACCACTTTGTAGGTCGGCTAGAGCGAAGCGGCAGCCGACATAGACGCGCCTGCTTGTCGGCTGCCGCTTCGCTTTGGACCGACCTACAAAAACGGTCGACTTAGAAACGACCGAGGAGGAAGCACGATGATGGATATTCTGGCTCCCGACAACCCTGTGAAACCGGCTACCGACCGCCGCACACTCGCCAACGCCCTGCGGATGCTGGCCGTTGATGCCGTCAACAAGGCCAAGTCCGGCCACCCCGGCATGCCGATGGGCATGGCCGATATCGCCGAGGCGCTGTGGAACCGCCACCTGCGCCACAACCCCGGCGACCCGCACTGGCCCGACCGCGACCGCTTCGTGCTGTCCAACGGCCATGGATCGATGCTGCTCTACGGGCTGCTGCACCTGACCGGCTACGACCTGCCGCTGGAGGAGCTGAAGAACTTCCGCCAGCTTCACTCCCGCACCCCCGGCCATCCGGAATGGGGCATCACGCCGGGCGTGGAGACGACGACAGGGCCGCTGGGCCAGGGCATCTCCAACGCGGTCGGCATGGCGCTGGCGGAACGGCTACTGGGCGACGAATTCAACCGGAAGGGGCATACGGTCGTCGATCACCGCACCTTCGTCTTCGTCGGCGACGGCTGCCTGATGGAGGGGATCTCCCACGAGGCATGCTCGCTGGCGGGAACCTTGGGGCTGGAAAAGCTGGTGGCGTTCTACGACGACAACGGCATCTCGATCGACGGCCATGTCCAGGGCTGGTTCACCGACGATACGCCGAAACGCTTCGAAGCCTATGGCTGGCGGGTGATCCGCGACGTGGACGGCCACGACGCGGCGGCACTGGATGCCGCCATCGCCGAGGCGCTGACGCCATCGGGCAAGCCGACGCTGGTCTGCTGCAAGACGGTGATCGGCTGGGGCGCGCCGAAGATGGCGGGGACGCACGACGTCCACGGCGCCCCCCTGGGTGCCGTTGAGACCGCCGCGACCCGGACGGCGCTGAACTGGCCCTACCCTGCCTTCGAGGTCCCGGACGAGATCCGGGCGGCCTGGGACGCGCGGAACCGCGGTGCGGAGCTTCAGGGGGAGTGGCAGGAGCGGTTCGACGCCTATGCCGCCGCTCACCCGGACCTGGCGTCCGAGTTTCAGCGCCGGATCGCCGGCAAGCTGCCGGCGGACTTCACCGGACGCGCCGACGCCTTCATCGCCGACACGGTGAAGGCGGCCAAGACGGTGGCGACGCGCAAGGCCTCGCAACTCGCAATCGAGGCGCTGGCGCCGCTGCTGCCCGAACTGCTGGGCGGCTCCGCCGACCTGACCGGCTCCAACCTGACCAACTGGCCGGCCTGCCGCTCGGTGGCGGGCATGGGAGGCGGCAACTACATCCATTACGGCGTGCGCGAGTTCGGCATGACCGCCATCGTCAACGGCATAGCACTCCACGGCGGGTTCATCCCGTTCGGCGGCACCTTCCTGGTGTTCTCCGATTATTCGAGGAACGCGCTACGGCTGTCGGCGCTGATGGGGCTGGGCACGATCCAGGTCTTCACCCATGAAAGCATCGGCCTGGGCGAGGACGGCCCGACCCATCAGCCGATCGAGCACGCGGCGTCGCTTCGCCTGATCCCTGGTATGGATGTCTGGCGCCCCTGCGACGCGCTGGAAACCGCCGTCGCTTGGCGGGCGGCCGTCGAGCGGCGCAACGGTCCGACCAGCCTGCTGCTGTCGCGCCAGAATCTGCCACCGCAGGACGGCGGCGAAGGCAGGGCAGCGGAGGCGGCGCGCGGAGGCTACGTCCTGTCGGAACCCGATGGCGGTCCACCCGATATCGTGCTGATCGCCACCGGCTCGGAAGTGCCGCTCGCGGTTGCCGCGCGCGACCTGCTTGCCGACGAAGGAGTCCATGCGCGCGTTGTTTCCATGCCCTCCACGACGGTGTTCGACCGCCAGGACGCCGCATATCGCAGAATGGTGCTGGGCACCGATGCGCCAAGAATCGCCATTGAGGCCGGGCGGACCGACGGCTGGTGGAAATACGTGGGTTCCGACGGCGAGGTTATCGGGATCGACCGGTTCGGTGAATCCGCTCCCGCCGATGCCCTCTACCGCTTCTTCGACCTGACGCCGGAGCGTATCGCCAAGGCGGCGCACGCCCTGCTCTGAGACGCCCTGACACCAAACAACGATAATAAACCGGAGGAAACCATGGCCCTCGTTTCGATGCGCCAGTTGCTGGACCACGCCGCCGAACATGGCTACGGCCTGCCGGCTTTCAACATCAACAACATGGAACAGATCCGCGCGATCATGCTGGCGGCGCACGAGTGCGACAGCCCGGTCATCCTCCAGGCCTCGGCAGGCGCCCGGAAATACACCGGCGAAGCCTTCCTGCGCCACATGGTCGAGGCGGCGGTCGAGACGTGGCCGCATATTCCGGTCGTGCTGCACCAGGACCACGGCGCCAGCCCGGCGGTGTGCCAGCGCTCGATCCGCTCCGGCTTCACCAGCGTCATGATGGACGGCTCCCTGAAGGAGGACATGAAGACGCCGGCCTCCTACGAATACAACGTCGCGGTCACCCGTCAGGTGGTCGAGATGGCGCATGCCGTCGGCGTCTCGGTCGAGGGCGAGCTTGGCGTGCTGGGATCGCTGGAGACAGGACAGGCAGGCGAGGAGGACGGATCGGGCGCGGAAGGGACCTTCAGCCATGACGAGTTGCTGACCGATCCCGATCAGGCGGCGGACTTCGTCAATGCTACGGGAGTGGACGCGCTCGCCATCGCGATCGGCACCAGCCACGGCGCCTACAAGTTCTCGCGCAAGCCGACCGGCGACATCCTGGCAATCGACCGCATCCGGGAAATCCACGCGCGCCTGCCGAACACCCATCTGGTGATGCACGGCTCGTCCTCGGTCCCGCAGGAATGGCTGAACATCATCCGCGAGTACGGCGGCGAGATCAAGGAGACCTATGGCGTGCCCGTGGAGGAGATCCAGAACGGCATCCGCTACGGTGTGCGCAAGGTCAACATCGACACCGACATCCGGCTTGCCATGACGGGGGCGGTGCGCCGCCTGCTGGCCCAGAAGCCGGACGAATTCGACCCCCGCAAGTTCTTCGCGGCGGCGCTGGACGCCGCAAAGGACCTGTGCCGCGACCGGTTCGAGGCGTTCGGCAGCGCCGGTCAGGCCTCCCGGATCAAACCTCTCCCCATGGAGCGGTATGCGGAAGTCTACGCCAGGGCGGCGTAGGCTTCCCCGTCCGCTTCGGCGCCACTCACCGTCGGACGGCGACCAGCCCTTTGGGCTGGAAGCCGGCCGGCGGGCTTTTCCGTTTTAGCCGTTCTCCTCCTTCGCTCGTTCGGCTGCGCGCCGGCTTGACAACAGCTTGCGACGAAAGGCCCTTGACCTTCCCACGACTGGAAGCCCCACATACATGGGCAGCATGAGATTCGAGGAGCCTGACGATGGCTTACGCTGCCACGACCCCGACCGACGACGATACCGCTCTTAAGTCTTCCGCCCTGCCCCCGGCCGAGTTCGATCTTGCCGTGGAAGGGATGACCTGCGCGTCCTGCGTGGGGCGCGTGGAGAAGGCGTTGAAAAGGGTGCCGGGCGTCACCGACGCCGCGGTCAATCTGGCGACGGAGCGGGCGCATGTGACGGGGCATGGGATCGACGCGGAAACGCTGGTCGCCGCCGTGGACCGTACCGGCTTCCATGCCAGCCCCATCGTTGAGGACCAGACTGCCCTGCCGGGCAGTGCCGCCGCCGATGAAGCTGCCGTTCGGCAGCGGCGGGAGCTGGTCAAGCTGCTGATCGCGGCTGCCCTGTCGCTGCCGCTGGTGGTTGGGATGATCGGCGATCTGATGGGGCTTCACGTCATGCCGCCGGGGTGGCTGCAATTGGCGCTGGCGACCCCCGTGCAGTTCTGGCTCGGCTGGCGCTTCTATGTCGCCGCGTTCAAGGCAGTGCGCGCGGGCGCCGGCAATATGGATCTGCTGGTGGCGATCGGTACGTCGGCAGCTTGGGGGCTGAGCACCTATCTGCTGCTGACTGCCCATCCGGGGCACACGCTGCATCTCTACTATGAGGCGTCGGCTGTCCTGATAACCTTCATCCTGCTCGGCAAATGGCTGGAATCCCGCGCCAAGGGCCAGACAGCGACCGCGATCCGGGCGCTGATGGACCTGCGTCCGGACAAGGCACGCGTGCGCCGCGACGGCGTGGAGCGGGAGGTCGCGGTCGAGCGGGTCCGCGTCGGCGATATCGTCGTGGTCCGTCCGGGCGAGCGCATTCCGGTGGACGGGCGTGTCGTCGAAGGCGCCGGCTCGGTCGATGAGAGCATGCTGACGGGCGAGAGCCTGCCGGTCGAGAAAGCCGAGGGCGGACGCGTCACGGGCGGGTCGATCAACGTCGACGGGTTGCTGACGGTCGAGACGCTGGCGGTCGGGCATGAAACCATGCTGGCGCGGATCGTCCGCATGGTGGAAGGCGCTCAGGCGTCCAAGGCGCCGATCCAGCGCACGGTGGACAAGGTCAGCGCCGTCTTCGTGCCAGTCGTTCTGGTGATCGCGGCGCTGACCTTCATTGGCTGGTGGACCGTCGGCGGTGACCTGGAAGCCGCCATTCTGACCGCCGTATCGGTGCTGGTCATCGCCTGCCCCTGCGCGCTCGGCCTCGCCACGCCTACCGCCATCATGGTCGGAACCGGTCAGGCCGCGCGGTACGGCATCCTGATCAAGGACGCGGAGGCGCTTGAACGGGCCTATGCCGTGACATCGGTCGCCTTCGACAAGACCGGGACGCTGACCGAGGGCAAGCCTCGGGTGACCGACCTGATCGCGGCCCCCGGCTTTGCCGAAGGTGACCTTCTGCGGCTGACGGCTTCGCTCCAGCAAGGGAGCGAACATCCACTGGCCCAGGCGGTCCGTGCCCATGCCGCCACGCGCGGGATCGGCGCCGGCCGCCTCGACGGCTTCAAGGCGCTGGCAGGCCGGGGCGTTTCGGGAGTTGTGGACGGCCGTTCCCTGCTGCTCGGCACCCGCAGGCTGATCGCGGAGAACGGCCTGTCCGACGAGGCTCTGGAGGCCAGGGGCAAGGAATTGGAATCCCAGGGCCGCACCGTGTCGTGGCTGGCGGAAACCGGGCCGGATGCCTGCGTGCTGGGGCTGGTCGCCTTCGGCGATACCGTCAAGCAACGTGCCCATGAGGCGGTCGCCGGACTGCATGCGCGCGGGATCGAGGCGGTCATGGTGACGGGCGACAGCGCCGGTGCGGCCAATGCGGTAGCCCAGGAGCTTGGCATCGACCGTGTGTTCGCCGAGGTGCTGCCGGGCGACAAGGCCGATGTCGTGGCGCGGCTGAAGGCGGAGGGCAAGGTCGTCGCCATGGTCGGCGACGGGATCAACGACGCTCCGGCGCTGGCGGCCGCCGATGTCGGGATCGCGATGGCCACGGGGACGGATGTCGCGATGCACACCGCCAGCATCACGCTGATGCGCGGCGATCCGGTGCTCGTCAGCGGGGCGCTGGACGTGTCGCGGCGGACGTATGCCAAGATCAGGCAGGGGCTGTTCTGGGCCTTCGCCTACAACACCATCGGCATTCCGCTGGCGGTGTTCGGCTATCTGAGCCCGATCCTGGCGGGGGCCGCGATGGCGCTCAGCTCCGTCAGCGTGGTCGCCAACGCGCTCACGCTGCGGGGCTGGAAGCCCGGAAAATAGAAACCCCAGAAAATAGAAACCGATGCCTTTTGGATCAGATGCTGTAATCCGGCTCCGGCAGCGTCTGGTCCATGTCCAGCGCCGGGAACGGGCCGCTGCACCAGCCGACCACCTTGGCCGGGACGCCGACGACCGTAGCACAGGCCGGAACGTCTTTCAGGACGACGCTGCCAGCTCCGACCTTGCAGCCGGCACCGAGGACGATGTTGCCGAGCACCTTGGCGCCGGCGGAGATCAGGACGCCGTCGCGGACCTTGGGATGCCGGTCGCCATGCTCCTTGCCGGTGCCGCCCAGCGTCACTTCCTGGAGGATCGAGACGTTGTTGCCGATGACGGCTGTTTCGCCCACGACGAGGCCGGTGCCGTGATCGATGAAGACTCCTGTGCCGACCGGCACCGCCGGGTGGATGTCGATGGCGAAGACCTCCGACACGCGGCTTTGCAGGAAATGGGCGAGGCTATGGCGCCGATGGGTCCACAGCCAATGGCCGATCCGGTGCCATTGCAGCGCGTGGAAGCCCTTGAAGTAGAGGAAAGGCGTCAGGTAGCTGTCGGCGGCGGGGTCGCGGTCCAGGATGGCGATCAGGTCGGACGCGCCGGCCTCCACGATATCCGGGTCGTCGGACAGGGCTTCGTGGGCCAGCCCTTCCAGCCGCTCGGCCGTCATATTGCGGTCGCCCAGCTTATGGGCGAGCAATGCCGCCAGCGCGCAGGCGTAATCGTCGTGAAACAGAACCGAACCATGGATGAATCCGCGCAGGATTTCTTCCTCGGCGGAAACCTTGACAGCATCGGCGCGCAGGATGCCCCATACGGTATCGCTCGGCCGTGGTGTGATTTCCCGATTCAGTTCGGGAAAGCCCGGCACCGCCAACTGTACTTCGCTCATGGTTCCGATGCTCCTAAGCACGGCATACTTTACTTCAAACTCGCACGAGTCGAGACGGCCGAAGTCGCAGCGGCCGGCGGAAACATGGAACATAGGGGTTCCGGGCTGCGACGCAATGCCCCGCACCCCAGCTATGAAAAGAGTCTTTCCGGCTAATCCCGGACAGCCATCTGAAGTTCATCCATCAGGAGAAAAAACGATGCGTTCCAAACTCGCGAAAAGCCTGCACGCCGCCGCGAGTGCCGCGATGCTCGCGGGTCTTCTGCTCAGCGGAACGGGCTTCCCCGCCCTCGCCTCCGATGTCGTCGAGGTGTGGAAATCGCCGTCCTGCGGTTGCTGCACCGGCTGGGTCAAGCACATGCAGGCGTCGGGTTTCGAGGTGAAGACCCATGACGTCGAGGACGTCGATCCGGTCAAGCGGGCCAACGGCGTGCCGGCACCGCTGCACTCCTGCCATACCGCCACGATCGGCGGCTACGTCCTGGAAGGGCATGTCCCGGCGGCGGATGTCAGACGGCTGCTTGCCGACCGTCCGAAAGCCACGGGATTGTCGGTACCCGGCATGCCGGCCGATGCGCCCGGCATGGATATGAACATGGGAGAACCTTATCAGGTGATCCTATTCGGACAGCCCGGCGGCAAGCCGGCCGTCTATGCAAACCACTGACCGGCAGACCTGATTTCTGAAAATCCGTATTTGGCGTGTGAAACTGGTTTAATCTACAAATTCGTTTTAAGTGGCCTGGGGGATCGTGTAGCTTTCCGCGATCCCCCGAACCGAGCCCGAAGGAGCCGGCCACCATGAGCGACGCCAGCAAGCCCCCCGCCCCCCTGAAGCCCGAAACCCTGGTGCTGCACGCCGGATACCGGTCCGATCCCGCCACCAACGCTGTTGCGGTGCCGATCTACCAGACCACCTCCTACCAGTTCGACCATACCGAACATGCGTCCAACCTGTTCGCGCTGAAGGAACTGGGCAATATCTACACCCGCATCCAGAACCCCACGACCGACGTGCTGGAGAAGCGGATCGCGGCGCTCGACGGCGGTGTCGCGGCCCTGGCGGTCGCATCGGGTCAGGCGGCCTCGGCCATGGCGGTGCAGAACCTGGCGCAGGCGGGCGACAACATCGTCAGCTCAACCGACCTGTACGGCGGCACCTGGAACCTGTTCGCCAATACGCTGCGCCAACAGGGAATCGAGGTCCGGTTCGTCAATCCGAGCGATCCGGAGAACTTCCGCAAGGCGACGGACGATCGCACCCGCGCCTATTATGCCGAGACGCTGCCCAACCCCAAGCTGGTCGTCTTCCCGATCCGCGAAGTTGCCGATATCGGCCGTCCGCTCGGCATCCCGCTGATCATCGACAATACGGCTGCCCCGCTGCTCGCCCGTCCGTTCGATCATGGCGCCGCCGTCATCGTTTATTCGACCACCAAGTTCATCGGCGGCCACGGCACCTCGATCGGCGGCATGATCGTGGACAGCGGTGCCTTCGACTGGGCGGCCCATGCCGAGCGCCAGCCGCTGCTGAACCAGCCCGATCCCAGCTATCACGGCGCCGTCTGGGTCGAGGCGGTCAAGCCGATCGGCCCGGTCGCGTACATCATCAAGGCGCGGACGACGCTGCTGCGCGACCTTGGGGCGGCACTCAGTCCGTTCAACGCCTTCCTGACGCTCCAGGGATTGGAGACGCTGCCGCTCCGCATCCGCGAGCACAGCCGCAACGCCTCGGCCGTGGCGGAGTACCTGATGAAGCACCCCGCCGTGACCAAGGTGATCTACCCAGGACTTCAGGACGGCGAGGCGCGCCGGCGCGCCGATGCGTACCTGAAGGGCGGCTATGGCGGGCTGCTCGGGTTCGAACTGAAGGGCGGGCGCGATGCCGGGCGCGCCTTCATCGACGGGCTGAAGCTGGTCTACCACGTCGCCAATATCGGCGACGCGCGTACGCTGGCGATCCATCCCGCCTCCACCACCCATTCGCAGCTTTCGGCGGAGGAGCAGTTCGCGACCGGCGTCAGCGAGGGCTATGTCCGGCTGTCGGTCGGCATCGAGCATATCGACGATATCATCGCCGATCTCGATCAGGCCCTTGAGCGCGCGGCCGGGTTGAGGGATGCTGCGGAATAACTGAGCGTTGCCGTCAGGTATCCAGGGTGCGGACCGGTGGTCCGCACCGCATCTCCGACACTAGGAAAAGGCATCACTATAAACCCTATTGAGTTGGTAGAGAAACTGGTGGATGATGGTTGGCGTCCAGAACGATAAACCAACGGAGGAGCACCATGTTGATCCCCACCGCACCAAACACCCGGCCCGATGCCGGATG
>NZ_JCACHA010000738.1:0-10632 GCF_059503625.1 Skermanella sp. | reverse complement strand
CTGGCCGACGCCGAGGAACTACAGCGCGAAACGATGGTGACCAGCGTGCTCGACGGCGAACCGGTCCAGTGTCTTCGCGTGCCCGGCCCTACCTTCATGACGATGATCGCCGCGATCCTGCTGGGCGCCGTCTTCATCTTCGCGACCTTCCACTGGTGGGAGGCGACACTTGTCGCCATGGTCCTGACGACGATCTCGATCCTTGTATGGCTGTGGCGCGGCACATCGCTGATCCCGGAAAAAGCGGAGAAGGACGTCGGCCTCGGCCTCAGCCTGCCCCTTTACAAGTCCGGCCCGCAATCGGTCGGCTGGTGGGCCATGTTCATCACCATGGTCGGCGACGGGACCGCCTTCCTGTCCCTCGTCTTCGGCTATTTCTTCTTCTTTACGATCCACGAGGACTTCCCGCCGACTGGAGCGCCGACCCCGGGCCTGCTGTGGCCGCTGGTCTCTCTGGTCTTGACGGCCGGAGCCTGGGCGGCCGCCTGGGCGGCGTTGAAGACGAACAAGGCGGGGAATGTCGCCGTGGCGCGGCTGCTTATGGCAGGCGGTGCAGTCCTGGCCCTAGCCGGAGGGGCGGCACTCGTCTGGGCGCCCTATGGGGCCGGTCTCGATCCCGTCAGCCACGTCTATCCGGCTACGGTCTGGGTGCTCGTCATCTGGACGGTGGCCCATGCCGCCGTCGGCGCCCTGATGCTGGCTTATTGTCTGGCGCGCTCCTTCGCCGGCAGACTGACCCCGGTCTACGACATCGACATCGAGAATGTCGCCCTCTACTGGCACTTCATGGCAGCGACCGGTCTGATCACCGCCGCGACCATCGCCCTGTCTCCATCAGCGGCTTGAGGAGGCTGATTTGGCATTCTCCCGGCATACCCAGGACAATCTCTGGACGCTGATCACGGCGCCCACGATCTGGGCCTTTCATTTCCTTCTCAGCTACGTCGTCGCCGCCGTCGAATGCGCTCCGAACAACGACATCTTCGAGCCGATCGGCGGAACGCGGCTCCTGGTGGCCGGCATTACGGTCGTGGCCCTCGCAGGCATAGGCTTCGTCTTGTGGCGCTCCATCCGGGAATGGCGCTATCACGGCGGCGGCTACCGCCACAACGAGGACAGCGACCTGGACCGCGAAAGATTCCTGGAGTTCTCGACCGTACTCCTGGCGGCGCTCTCCTTTGTCGGCGTGCTGTTCGTCGCCATGCCCGCACTCACGATTTGGGATTGCCGATGACGGACACCGCAGCCCCATTCACCGGCAACCCGGCGCATTTATGGCCGCTCGCCGCCGGGCTCGCCCTGCTCGCTCTCATATGGTTCGGCCCTCTTCCCCAGATGGCAAGGGGGTCGTTCTCGGCCCATATGGTGATGCACATGGGAGTCGTCGCCGTCGTGGCGCCGCTGCTCGCTCTCGGCATCTCGCGGGCGATCCCGGCACAGGTAGCGGCCCTGCCGCCCGCCTTGGCGATCGCGGCGTCGCTGTTCGAGTTCGCCGCGGTCTGGACATGGCATGCCCCGGCGCTGCATGACGCCGCCCGGCTGCAAACCGGTCTCTTCGTCATGGAACAGGCATCGTTCCTTGCGGCAGGAGTGCTGGTCTGGACCACGGCGGTCGGAGCCAAGGCCGCCGGAGTCTTCGCGCTCCTGATCACGTCGATGCACATGGTTCTGCTCGGCGCGCTCCTGCTCCTGGCTCCCCGGGCGCTGTACGCCTGTGCCGAGGTCTGTTCGTCGGCAGCCTCTCTGACGCCGCTGGGTGACCAGCAGCTCGGCGGAGCGCTCATGCTCGTCATCGGAGGATCGGCCTATCTTGCCGGTGGACTGGCGCTACTTTCATCCGTCCTGCGGGATCGGGCGCCGATAGGGGAGGCCGGCTAGATGCGGATCGCTTTTACCCTGACCTGGAAGAAACTGCTTGCCGCAGGTGCCGGCGCCGTCGTCCTGGCGCTTGCGGTCAGCTTGTCCGGTCTCGTTTCCATCGCCGCTTCGACCGGGCATTACGGGATCGTCGGCTGGTTCCTGCACTGGACGATGCAGAACTCCGTCGATCGGCAGTCCATGCTGATATCCGTTCCGGAAGGCGTCGACCTCGCGGACCCCGCGCTGGTCCAGCGCACCGCGGGCCATTTCGCGACCGGCTGCGCCACCTGCCATGGCGCGCCCGGCGTGCCGCAGTCGCCGGTCGTCCTGTCGATGACGCCTCACCCGCCCCGGCTGGAGGAAAACGTCGGCGACTGGGAGGACCGGGAGCTGTTCTGGATCGTCAAGCATGGGATCAAGTATTCCGGCATGCCGTCCTGGGTCACGCAGCACCGGGAGGACGAAGTTTGGGCGCAGGTCGCTTTCCTGCGCGCGCTTCCGGACATGACGCCTGAACGCTATGCCGACTTGGCGCTTGGGGGGACTCCCGCCGGCTCGCCGGCCGAACCTGGGAGCGAAGCGGCGGCAGGTTCCGCCGGCGTATTCGAGACGGCGCTCGCGGACTGCTCGCGCTGCCATGGCCGCGACGGCCTCGGCCGTGGCTCAAGCGATGCGGCCGGCGCATTCCCGGTCATCGCCGGCCAGCCGAAGACCTATCTTCTGGCGACGCTGAAGGCATTTTCCACTGGTGCCCGCGAGTCCGGCCTGATGCAGCCGCCCGCCAGACGCTATGACGACGCGACCTTGGCGGCGCTTGCGGACTGGTACGCCTCCCAGCCCAGGGCCAACCGCTCCGAACCTGCTCCACGCATGAGCGAAACTGCAAGGGGCGACGGTATCCCGAGGCAAATCCTTCCCCATGGGTCCCGCAGCGAAAGCGCCATCGTCGCGTCCGCCGCCGCCGGCAACCTGCCCCCGGACCGGGCAGCACTGCTCGACCTTGGCCGCATGATCGCGCAGGAAGGGATAGCAGCGCGGAAGATCCCCGCCTGCGAAAGCTGCCATGGTCCCGAAGGGCGGTCGAAGAACGACCACTATCCCTATCTCGACGGCCAGCCCGAGTGGTACGCGAAGACTCATCTCGAACTCTGGAAAGAGGAAGAACGCGGCGGAACGCACTTCTCCCACCTGATGTCGAAGATAGCGATCAACCTGACGGACGAGCAGATCGCGGCCGTCGCCGCATGGTATGCGGAGAAGGGCAGGGACCCGGGAAAACGGGACACGCCGTAACGATCCAAGCCTGACCGGAGCGCCGCCACCGGCGCTTCCGGCAGCTTGCGAGATCATTCAACCTGATGGTTGACTATCGCGATAGCAACGCGTATATTCAACCGCATGGTTGAATTAAATCCGCATCCTCTGGATACAGTCTTTCATGCACTCGGCGACGCGACCCGCCGCCGCATGCTCCGCCAGCTCGCGGGCGGAGAGCGGACGGTCGGGCAACTCGCGGAACCCTTCGCGATTTCGCTCGCCGCCGCCTCCAAGCACATCAAGGTACTTGAAAGCGCCGGCCTGATCCGGCGTGAGGTTCGTGGCCGCACCCATCTGTGCCGCCTGGACCCTGGACCGCTGGCGAGCGCGCATGAGTGGCTGAACTTCTACGAACGCTTCTGGACCGGCCGTCTGGATGCCCTGGAACGCCTCCTCCGCGAGGAGGACGCCCGCAAGCCCCCCGCCCCCAAAGGAGACGACGAATGACCGAGCTAGCGACACTGGACGCCTATGGCGAGCTGATCGAGCCCGCTACCTTGAAGATTCAGCGGCTTCTGCCCGGTTCCGTCGAACGGTGCTGGGCCTACCTGACCGAAAGCGAGCTGCGCCGCCAGTGGCTGGCAGCCGGCGAAATGGAGATGAAGGTCGATGCTCCCTTCGAACTCGTCTGGCGCAACGACGAACTCAGCAACCCGCCCGGCGAGCGGCCGGCCGGCTTCCCCGAAGAGCACCGGTTGCAAAGCCGGATCACCGAACTCGACCCGCCGCGCAAGCTCGCCATCGCCTGGGGAAACACCGGCGGCGTCTCCTTCGAGTTGGAGCCCCAGGGAGACCAGGTTCTCCTCACCGTAATCCACCGCCGTCTGCCCGATCGGGAAACCTTGCTGAACGTCAGCGCTGGCTGGCACGCTCATCTCGACACGCTGGCCTCGCGGGCGAGGGGAGGGCAGGCGACTTCGTTCTGGGACGAATGGAGCCGGCTGAAGGTGGAATACGACCGGCTTCTACCGGCCTGAACCGGTCGAAGAAAAGGCTCCGCCCGGAAAGGGCGGAGCCTTTTCAACTCCGAAAACGTGTGGAAGCGGACCTGACCTAAAGCATCGGCCGTCCGCCGGTCACCGGAATGATCGCGCCGGTGATATAGCTCGATTCGTGCGATGCCAGCATCACATAAGCCGGCGCCAGTTCGGCAGGCTGTCCGGCACGCCCCAGCGGGGTGTCCCCGCCGAAGCTCTCGACCTTTTCCTCCGGCATGGTCGATGGGATCAGCGGCGTCCAGATCGGACCCGGCGCCACGGCATTGACCCGGATGCCCTTTTCCGCGACCAGACCGGCAAGCCCGGCGGTGAAGTTGGCGATGGCGCCCTTGGTGGTGGCATAGGCCAGCAGGGTCGGCGACGGGTTCTTCGCGTTGATCGACGTGGTGTTGATGATGGAGCTACCGGGCTTCATAAGCGGAATGGCGGCCTTGCACAGATAGAACTGACTGTAGATGTTAGTGCGGAACGTGACGTCCCACTCCTCGGAGCTGATGTCCTCGATGCTCTCGAAAGTCGCCTGATGGGCGGCATTGTTGACGAGGATGTCCAGCTTGCCGAAGCGGTCGATCGCCTCCTGGATGAGTTCCTTGCAGTGGGATTCCTCCTTGATGTCCCCGGAAACCACCACGGCCTTGCGTCCGGCCTGCTCGACCCAGCGGGCCGTTTCGCGGGCATCGTCGTGTTCGTTGTAGTAGGAGATCAGGACATCGGCGCCCTCGCGTGCGAACGCGATGGCCACGGCACGGCCGATGCCGGAATCTGCACCGGTGATGATGGCGGCGCGTCCCTCCAGCCTGCCGCTGCCTTTGTAGCTTTCCTCGCCGTGGTCCGGTTTGGGACTCATCTCGGCGGTCGAACCCGGCATGTCCTGCTGCTGCTTCGGCTGCGGCGGCTGGGGGGCGTCGTTTTTCGGGTCGGTTACCATATCGATCTCCAGTGCGGGTTCTCATCGCCAGCGCTGAGGCGTCAGGACCTGCCGGAGCTGTCCCCCTCGGCGGAAAACCCCGGATAGGACCCCGAACGGCCCTCATGCTGGCCTGTGTGTCGCAACAGGCCCCGCAGGAGTCGGTTCCGTTGGATCGGGCCGTCTTATTCCCTCTCAGATCCTCGTCGAGAACACGATCGCCACGGGTGTCACCGAGCGCGTCACATGCCCGGTCGGAGCGAGTTTTCCCGTACCCTGATCGACCCGGAACTGGACGATGGTGTCCCCCTTCTGGTTGGCGGCATAGAGCCATGCGCCGCTCGGATCGATGGCGAAATTCCGCGGAAAGTCGATGCCCGACGTGGTATGGCCGATCGGCGACAGCATGCCGTTTGCCGGATCGATCCGGAACCCGGCAATGCTGTTGTGCCCCCGGTTGGAGGCATAGAGGAATTTGCCCGAAGGATGGATCGCGATCTCGGCGGTACTCTGGGGACCGGCGTAACCCGCCGGCTCCGTCGACACGGTCTGCAACTGCCTACCCAACTGGCCCGAGGACTGATCGTATTCCAGCGCCGTGATCGTCGCATTCAATTCGTTTACGACATAAAGGATACCGCCGTTGTCGTGGAACACGACATGGCGCGGCCCGGCGCCGGGCGTCATCGACGCTTCGCTGACCAGTTGCAGGTTGCCGCCGTCTAGACGCAGGATCTGGACCTTGTCGATGCCAAGGTCGGCCGTGGCGATGAACCGCTTGCCCTTGTCGAACACCACGACATGCGGATGCGGACCTTCCTGCCGTTCCTCGTTCGGCCCGCTGCCCTTGTTGGCGAAGCTGCCGACGACGGTTCCCAGCCGGCCATCAGGCTCGATCGGCAGGGTCACGAAGTTGCCGCCCATATAGTTGGCGACGATCAGATACTTGCCCGTCGGATCGACGGTCAGGTGTCCGGGAATAGTGCCCATGACCGGCTGCCGGTTGAGCAGCGACAGAATCCCGGTCTCGGGGTTGATCGAGTACGCCTCCGCCGATCCCGTCTTCTGGCCCTGGTAGTCATCGATTTCGTTGATGACGTAAAGAAAGCGCTGGTTCGGGTCGAGCGCCACGAACGACGGATTGGCACTTGGAACCTGCTGAATCAGCATGAACTCGCCCGACCGTGGATCGACGCGGAACACCGACAGCCCGACCGGATTGTCGTTCCCGCCGCCCGGCGGGTCCTTGGTATAGGACCCCACATACGCAAAGCGCGCGGGAGTCTCGGCAAAGGCGGTTCCAGGCAAGCCTATACCGGACAAGGCAAGAATTACGCCGGCGGCGCCAAGCGCGCCTGCCGCCAGGACCTGGCGGCGGTCGACCGAAGTTTCCAGCCAAGTTTCCGATCCACCCCGGCGGCGCGGCTGGCACGTGTGATCGTCTGACATCGATAATCCTCCCTGTGGCGACAGCGTGAAAACCGCTCCGCTCATT
This sequence comes from Skermanella sp., assembly GCF_059503625.1. Classification (NCBI taxonomy): domain Bacteria; kingdom Pseudomonadati; phylum Pseudomonadota; class Alphaproteobacteria; order Rhodospirillales; family Azospirillaceae; genus Skermanella; species Skermanella sp. The sequence continues at coordinate 4,055 of NZ_JCACHA010000738.1, read as the reverse complement.
GTTGCTGCAGCAACTATAGACCGCTTAGTACAGAGCCGCCGAGTGGGAAAATTGGGGTCCGCCGCATCACTTTTTCAGTTCTAATCCCGAAGCCGAGACTATGCAAAGTTTGTTTTCCATAAGTAATATTATGCGTCGTTCTGAATGATGGGGTACACGCAACCGATGGGGCAAGGACTACCGCGGGTACTATTGTTTGCGGGCCGACGACAGTGCGCGCCGGGGCCACTGGCCATGGCCCGGCGCCGACGGCGGCAGCGGTTCGGCCGAAAGCCGTGCCATGGTCCGTTTCCCACTGAGCGTGGCATCAGAGCGGCTCAACACAACTCTACGCCGCTGCCTCGGCTACCGCACTCCGGCCGAGGTCTTCGCCTCGAATCTCGCCTCCCTACCCGCCTCACGGTAGCTTGACGCCAGCCCTGTCGCACTTCGACTTGAATTAGAGGCGGCCGCTCCCGGAGCTCGCCGCCTTACCCTTCCTAAAGTAGCTTGCAGGAAGCAGAGATCTTGCACCTCATAGCGCAAGGCCGATCGCGCCGAACAGACCAAAGATCAGGGCGAACAGCAGCACGGCCGCGAGGACACCGAGACCATGGCCGACCAGCACGCAAACACCGTCCCGTCCTAGCAGCCCCAGTGCCAGAACCACGATCGCGGCTCCGGGGAAGGCGTTGCCGAACGGTACCGGAAACGCCAGTATGACTCCCTGGGCGATGATCATGAGACCGGCTGCCGTTGCTCCCGCTCCGGTGCTGAAACGCACCATTCGCGGGCGCATGCGCTTCTCGGTCCGGCGCAGAAGCGGAATGGTTCGCCGAAGCACCGCATCGAGAAATGCCCGCGGCAGCCGCCGCGTCGCGATGAAGGAAGGAAGAACGACGTCGCCGCCGCGGATCATCATCCGGGTGACGATCAGCGTAACGGTGCTGCCAAGAACAAGACCGACCGGCAATCCGGGGGAGGGCACGATCGCCAGCAGTCCGAAGAACAGGACCGTGACCATCGTGGCACCGCTGCCGAAATGAGCCATAGCCTGGCCCACGGTCGGCCCGTCGACCCCCGCCAGCCTGCGGATGCCGATCAGTTGGCGGGCCAACGACCCCGTGATCAAGCTGCTCATCCCGAACTCCCCGTAAAGCATCGTGCTCCGTCATCGCCCCCCAGGCATTGCCGGAACTGTTCAGGCTGCTTCGGCCCGCTTCCGGGATGCATCGGCAAGGGCATCTCCGGCAGCTGTCTCGTGCAGCGGCGGCAACCAGGCCAGGGACGGCAAAGACTGGCTGCTCCAAGTCACCATGGCGTGATTGCGAACAAGGCGGTGGACATCCTCGATCAGCCACGCGCGCCGGCACCCGATCAGCTCGAGCTGACGATCCGACAACTGCTCCAGAGCCGCATGGATCTTCCAGACGTCGCGGTCGAAGCGCCAATCGCAGTAACGCTCCACCGCAGCCTCCTTCAGCCTTAGCCACCAGGCGCCGGCACGTCGCGCCAAGTTCGCCGGCATGGGCTGGGAATGTTCCGGCTGGAAATCAAAGATCGACACCATGGCAAGCTCCTTTGGTTCCTGTCAGAAGTTGCCAACAAACGCCGGACCCAGCTCTTTCATTCATGGGCAGGCAAAAAAACTGCGGACGTGCTCGCTGGCCGGCGGACTGCCGCTCTTTGGCGGGAATCGATGACAGGTCGCGGATGAAGACGAGATCCCGCGCGTTCTTTGGCCGAGCTTGGGTCACAGGAGATCTTGCATGCCCCGTCAATCCATCGTCGACACACTTCCCGAGCACATCGTAAGCCTGCGCCGTTTCGCTTTGGTCCTGACGCGCAACCGCGATGACGCGGAGGATCTCGTGCAGGAAACCTTGACCCGCGCGATCGCCGCCGTCGACAGCTTCCAGCCTGGCACAGACCTGCGGGTTTGGCTGTTCCGGATCATGAGCAACACCCATGTCAGCACGTTGCGCAAGCGGCAGGTGCGCGACGCCGCCCGAGCCAGCCTGCCCGACCCGGTGATCGAGGCGACGCAGTCGATGCATGTCGAGATCCGGCAGTTGCTCGCCGCCCTTGACGAACTTCCCGACTCCCAGCGCAAAGCCATCGTCCTGATGGCGCTCGAGGATATGAAGTACAAGGACGCCGCACAGGTCCTCGAGGTTCCGCTTGGTACCTTCATGTCACGCATCGCGCGCGGACGCGAAGCGTTGCGCCGCGCCATGGAGGGAGTAAAAAGTGTCAGGCTCCGGATAGTTGGAGGCCGTCCATGAAGCCCGCAGTCAGCGAAACCGACCTGAACGCCTATCTTGACGGTCAGCTCCCGCCCGAACAGGCAGCTGATCTCGAGGCCGGTCTCGCCGAGGATACGGAAGCGAGCAGCCGCCTCGATGCCATGACCGAGCAGAAGAAAATGCTGCGCGCGGCGCTCATGGCGCTGCCGGCCGGAGAGGGGTCGCCGAAGACAGCCGACCTCGAACAGCGGCTCGCCGGCCGGCTGCGGCAGCGGGAGCGTATTTCCGAAGGAAACTGGGCGGCAGGCAATTGGCTGCGCAAGGCGGCAGCAGCAATCCTCCTGGTTGCTGCCGGCTGGGGTGGTCATATGACCTATGCCGACCTGTCGCACCCGCTGCCGGAGTATGTGGCGGAAGCAGCCGGAGCTCATCTGGTGTTCGCCGACAACCCGCACCGCCCGGCGGACGTCGATCCGACGCAGCCTCTTCAGATGGCGTCATGGCTGTCGAGCCGGCTGGGAAAATCGATCACCGTGCCGTCCTTGGAGCCGCTGAACATTTCGTTCATCAGCGCCCGCCTGCTCGGCACCAAGGAAGGGCCGCTAGCCCAGGTCGTTTACGAAGATCAGAACAGGCATCGCATGACGCTGTCGATCGCGCCGCACAGCTATCAGGGGAACACCGGGATCCTTCACGCTGAGCGCGGCGGCATCAATCTGGCCTACTGGAGCGATGCCGAACTCAGCTACGTCCTGGCAGCAAAAACGACTGCCGCCCAGATCGAGGTGATCGCGGCGGAAATCGTAAACGCCGGACAGGACGCTGCGAAATGAACAGGATATCGCGCTGAGGGCTGCCATCGCTGAGGGCTGTCGTCGCTGACGGCATCGCGGGAAAGGACGTTTCCAAAGAAACGTCCTTTTTTTTGCCCAATGGAACAGCCGTGCCTTTGGATGAAACGAAGCCGATGCGCGTTCTTCGCATCTCCCTTGTCAAGGATGTGTGGATCATGGACACCCCGCCGACAGCTTTTCGTACCTTGTCGATCCGCTTCGGCGCAGCACTGGGGCTGCTCGCCATGACTGCGGGTTTTGCCGGCGGCTATGCGTTTGCACGCAACGAAGCCCCGGAAACGACACGCATCGTCGCGACCGCGTGCGGTGTCGCACCGGCGGAAGCTCCCTTTGCCCTTCCGATCGGAACGATCGGAGAGCACGCGCCGCACCTGCCGCTTATGGTCGGCCCGATCAACATCGATGGCAGCACCACCGTGCTCCTCCGGTTCGATCCCACCCTGGACGGGAAGGACGACAAGGTCATCAGGCTGGGCGACGTCCTGTATCTGCCGAGAACCATCGGCGACCGTCCGTCGCCTCCGACGGAGATCCGGTTGAGCTGCCGCAACGGCACCCTGGCCGCCGTGCAGTACCATCTGGATGACTTCGCCTCCAGCTTCACGGTGGTTCACCACGTCGATGACTTTCCGGCATCGGGATCCTGAGAACTATATTAAAGGCAAAAAATAAAACAGTTTTCCTGGACGAATTATAGACATGCCGCGTTCTTGAGATGACTTCGTCAATCAAAGGAATGGGCGATTATGACAGATAATCATGCATCCGAATACAGATCTATCTTAGATCTGAAGCCGCAGATTTCGCCAGAAGTAGCCGATTTCCGGCCCGACCGAGTGCAGCCGGGCTGGTTCAGCAAACAGTTTTGGCTGAAGCCTCAGGCATGCAGCCCGATGATCCTGCCACCGGCGAAACACGGCGCTTTAATCGGGATGACGGCCCGCCTCTTCCGGCCGAAATCCTGACGCACATCACC
>NZ_JCACHA010000737.1:0-10650 GCF_059503625.1 Skermanella sp. | reverse complement strand
CAGCGGCGTGCCGGCGGCCATCGGATACGCGGCGGAGAGCGGCATTCCGTTCGAACTCGGCATCATCCGCAACCACTATGTCGGCCGCACCTTCATCGAACCGACCGACCAGATCCGCAACCTGGGTGTCAAGCTGAAGCATAACGCCAACCGCCGTATGATCGAGGGCAAGCGCGTCGTCCTGGTTGACGACAGCATCGTGCGCGGCACCACCTCCATCAAGATCATCGAGATGGTGCGCCGGGCCGGCGCCAAGGAAGTCCATATGCGGATTTCCAGCCCCCCGACCAGCCACGCCTGCTTCTACGGCGTCGATACGCCGAAGAAGGAAAAGCTGCTGGCCCATAAGTACTCGATCGACGAGATGGCGACGTATATCGGCGCCGACAGCCTCGCCTTCATCTCGATCGATGGCCTTTACAAGGCGGTGAAGGAGCCCGAAGGGCGGAACAACGCCAAGCCCCAGTATTGCGACGCCTGCTTCACCGGCGATTATCCGATCCCCCTGCTGGACCGCGATACTCCCGGCGAGGGCTCCGAAGTAACTTATCGCGCCGAAGCGCGGGGCTGACCCCCCCGCTCCCGCTTGAACCTTGACCGACTACCGCCTGCTCTGAAAGCCGACTTCGATGTCCAGCCCCCGTTTATCGAACCGCGTCGCCCTGATTACCGGCGCATCCCGAGGCATAGGCGCAGCCGTGGCGGAGCGCTTCGCCGCGGAAGGCGCCCATGTCGTCCTGGTGGCGCGCACCGTAGGCGGCCTGGAGGAAGTCGACGACCGCGTCAGGGCCAAGGGTGGCACCGCCACCCTGGTCCCGCTGGATCTGACCGATTTCGACAAGATCGACCAGCTTGGCCAGTCGATCTTCGACCGGTTCGGGCGGCTGGACATCGTCGTCGGCAATGCCGCGACCCTGGGCGACCTCAGCCCGATATCGCACTTCGTCCCGAAGACGTGGGACCGGGTCTTCGCATTGAATGTCACGGCCAACTATCGGCTGATCCGCAGCATGGACAGGCTGCTGCGCGGGTCCGACGCGGGGCGGGCGATCTTCGTCACGTCAGGCGTCGCCCGTCACGCAGTCGCCTATTTCGGCGCCTATGCCGCCAGCAAGGCGGCGCTGGAGACGATGGTGAAGATGTACGCGTTGGAAGTCGCGACATCGCCGGCGAAGGTCAACCTGCTGGATCCCGGCGTCGTGCGGACCAAGCTGCGCGCCCAGGGATTCCCCGGCGAAGACCCGATGGTCCACCCGGCTCCCGAAGAAATTACCGATCGCTTCGTCGAACTGGCGGAGCCCGCCTGCCGCTATCACGGTGAAATCCTGTCCGCCTGAATTCTTCCCCCAAGGATTTCCGACCAGAGCCGCCATGCTGACCCGTCCCGCCACTCCGGCCGATGCCGGCTCGATCACGGAAATCTACAATCAGGGTATCGAGGACAGGATCGGAACTTTCGAGACCGAGCCCAGGACTGTCGAACAGGTCCTCGCCTGGTTCGATGCCGTCGGGCCGCTCGGGCGCTTTCCCATCGTGGTGACCGAGGATAAAGGCCGGATCGTCGCTTATGCGGCGACATCCGCCTATCATTCCCGCGCCTGCTACCGCGGCATCGCGGAATTCTCGGTCTATGTCGCACGGGACCGGCGCGGGCGGGGCGCCGGGCGTGCGGCGTTAACCGGGTTGATCGAGGCTGCGGCCAAAGCGGGCTTCTGGAAGCTGCTGTCGCGCGTCTTCACCGAGAACGCCGCCAGCCGGCGAACCTGCGCCGCCGTCGGCTTCCGCGAAGTCGGGACCAACCTGAAGCACGCCAAGCTGGATGGTGCATGGCGCGACGTGGTCGTGGTCGAGCGGCTGATCGAAGAGAATATCGACTGATGGGGCGGGCGGTCATGCCGTTCCGCCCCGGCCGTCCGTAGCTCAGGCGGCCCGTATTCCCGACAGGAACCGCTCGATCTCCTCCCGCAGAGTGATCGCCTGCTTGCCGAGTTCCTTGGCGGCGCCAAGGACCTGCCCGGCAGCCGCCCCTGTCTGCGTCGCGGCCTGCGAGACCTCCGACAGGTTGGCGGAAACCTCCTGCGTTCCCTGGGCCGCCTGCTGGACGTTGCGCGCGATCTCATGCGTTACGGCATTCTGTTCCTCCACCGCACCGGCGATGCTGGTTGCGATCTCATGGATGGCGGAAATGGTCTTGCCGATGCCCTGGATGGCGTTGACCGCGCCGCCGGTGGCTTCGCGCATGCCGGCGACCTGGGTGGTGATGTCCTCCGTCGCACGGGCGGTTTGGTTGGCCAAGCTCTTGACTTCGCTGGCGACGACAGCGAAGCCCTTCCCGGCTTCACCCGCGCGGGCGGCCTCGATCGTCGCGTTCAGGGCCAGCAGGTTGGTCTGTTCGGCGATCGTCTGGATCAGGTCGATCACTTCCCCTATTCGCTGCGCCGCGTCGGACAAGCCCCGGACGGTATCGTTGGTCCGGCTCGCCTCGGCAACCGCCGATGTCGCAACGGTGCTCGACTTGGAAACCTGCTGCGAAATGCTGTGGAGAGTGGCGGTCATTTCCTCCGTGGCGCTGGCGACGGTCTGGACGTTGGCGGAAGTCTGTTCCGCAGCGGCAGCCGATGCAGTCGACTGGCGCATCGTCAAATCGGCGACGGCGGACATGCTCTGAGCGGTGTCGTCGAGTTGCCGTGCGGCTGAAGTGACGCCGCCGAGCACCGCGACGGTCTGCGTCTCGAACTGCCGGATGAGGTCTTCGACCCGCACCGCACGCAACTCCTTGGCTTCCTGTTCGGCTGCCTGCGCCGCCTGCATGTCGCGAGCACTCTCAAGTCCTTCCTTGAACACCTGGACGGCCGCGGCCATCTGGCCGATCTCGTCACGGCGGCCCGTTCCCGCGACGGTGACGTCGAGACGCCCCTTTGCAAGCAGCCGCATGGTTTCGCACAAGGCCTTGATCGGCCGGGAGATCGAAGACACGAGGAAAAGACCCGCGACGCTGCACAGGAGAAGGGCCAAGACCAAAGCGCCGACAATCATCTTCCACGTGACGCCGTAGATCGCCGAGGATGCATCGCCTACGGCCTGGCCGGCGGCGATGGTAACGCGGACCAGATCTTCGGCCTGCTTCTTCATCTCACGGAAGGCATTCCGCGATTCGTTGAGGAAGACCGCGGATGCCTCGTCCTTCTTGTCCTGACGTGAAAGCTCGAAGACTTTGCGGGTCGCGGTGACATAGCCGTCCCAGGCCTTGGTATAGCGGTCATAGGCTTCGCGTTCCTGATTCGAGAACTCGAAGTTTTCGTATCGGTTGCGGGTCGTTTGCAGCCGTTCGATGAGGCTTTGGGCGAACCGCTCCCGTTCCAGCATCAGGTCGCGTTTAACCTCGGAAACGTGCCCCGATTCGTAGGTGCGGTATTCGTTGGCTCCCGTCAGGAATTCACCGACATAGCCGGTACTGGGCAGCCATCGGTCCCGAAGCTGCTCGGTCATGGCGTTCATCTGGGCAAGGCGGGCAAGGGCAAAAAGCCCTAGGCTTGCGGAGACGACGAGGACCAGAGCGAAGGAAATGAACACCTTCGTCTGGATCTTGAGATTAATAAGCTTTGTCATTGGTCTCTTGAACTCTTCCCTTAGGCGGTCGGTCGCCTGACCGCCGAATGCGCTGCGCAACAGCTGCATCCGATGGGTCAAGCTATATGACCCATACCTATCGAAGGTTTCAAAAGACGTAATTAAATCAACGGCTTGTCGTAAGTTTTCTTAAACTTGCCGCTTACTCCTCCGCGTAGGGGTTCTTGCCCTTGCGGGTCAGCATGCGGATCGGCACGCCGGGGAGGTTCAGGCTCTCCCGGATCCCGTTCACCAGATAACGGATATAGGTTTCCGGCAGGTCGAGCGGCTTGCTGACCCACAAGGCGAAGGTCGGCGGACGCGCCTTGACCTGCGTCGCGTAGCGGATCTTGATGCGGCGGCCCTCGACCGCCGGCGGCGGATGGGCTTCCGTCATGCCGGCGAGCCAGCGGTTTAGATCGGAGGTACTGACGCGCCGGTTCCAGACATCGTAGATGTCGAAGACGGCATCGAGCAGGTTGTCGAGCCGCTGCCTGCGGAGGGCGGACAACGTTACGACGGGGATGCCGCGTACTTGGGCAAGCTGTGCCTGAAGCTTGTCTTGGATCTGCTTCAGCGTACCCGCCCGGTCGGTGACGATGTCCCACTTGTTGACGGCGATGACCAGCGCCCGGCCCTCGTCCAGCACCATGCGGGCGATGGTCAGGTCCTGATGATCCAGGATGGCTTCGGCATCGACCACCAGCACGACCACATGGGCCATGCGGATAACGCGCAAGGCATCGGCGACGGCCAGCTTTTCCAGCTTCTCATCGACCCGCGACTTGCGGCGCATGCCTGCGGTATCGACCAGCCGGATCGGTTTGTCCTTGTAGGTCCACTCGACCGCGATGGCATCGCGGGTCATGCCGGCTTCGGGGCCGGTCAAGACGCGGTCCTCACCGACCAAGCTGTTCAGCAGGGTCGATTTGCCGACATTGGGCCGTCCGACGATCGCAAGCTGAAGCGACTTGACCTGCGCGGTTTCTCCCCCATCGGCCGGATCGGCGCCTTCCTCGGCTTCGGCAGTCTCTTCCGGAGGGACATAGGGCAGCAGGGCTTCGACCAGTTCTGCCAGACCTTCGCCGTGCTCGGCCGAAATCGGGACCGGCTCGCCCAGGCCCAGTTCGAATGCCTCGTATAGGCCGGGAGCACCGGCCCTGCCCTCGCACTTGTTGGCAAGCAGGATGATCGGCGTCTTGCCCTTGCGCAGCCACTGGGCGAAGTGATGGTCCAGGGGCGTGACGCCCGAGCGGGCGTCGATCAGCATGAGCGCCACGTCGGCCTCTTCGATCGCGCGCTCGGTCTGGCGGCGCATGCGGGCCTCCAGGCTGTCGTCGAACGCCTCCTCCAGCCCGGCGGTGTCGATCACCGTCAGGTCGATGCCGGCCAGACGGGCGGGTGCGGCGCGCCAATCGCGCGTGACGCCGGGGGTATCGTCCACCAGGGCAAGCTTCTTGCCCACCAGCCGGTTGAACAGGGTGGATTTGCCGACGTTAGGCCGGCCTATGATCGCGACAGTTAAAGACATTGCTTCCATGTAGGGAGCCGATGCCGGCTCCACCACCTCAATTAGGTCGCCTTAACGGTAGGCGACCAGGGTACCGTCATCGGTCAGAACGTAAAGCGTATTGTCGGCCACGACGGGAGCTATGAAAGCGCCGCCGGGAAGTTCCAGGCGCTGCTGCTCGCGCCCATCGTCCGGCGACAGCGATACCAGATCGCCGACGGAGTTCGCGAGCCACAGCCGGCCGCCAGCGAGGACGGGACCGGTCCAGATGATGGAACCGCTTCGCTCCTGCGGGTTCTCGTAGCGCGGAAGCGGAGCGACCCAGCGGATGCGGCCCGACTGGCGGGTCAGCGCCATCACCTCGCCCTCGTTGCTGAGCACGAAGATGAAGTCTCCGGCGGCCCAGGGAGTATTGACGCCGCCGATCTCCTGCTCCCAGGCGCGTCCGCCCGACCGCTCGTCGATAGCGACCATCCGCCCGCTGTGGCTGACCGCCACCACGAGGCCGCGGTCGATCACCGGCATGCCGCGGATATCGGCGAGATTGGACAGAGCCCCGGCGCGCCGGACCGCGGCCAGATTGTCCGACCATGCGACACGGCCGTTCTCGGCCCGGAGAGCGAACAGCTCGCCCGACGAATAGGGCACGGCGACGATGGAGCCGTCGGCAGCCGGACTTGCGGCGCCCAACAGGCCGGCGGTTTCAAGGATGCCGGTATGGGTCCACAGCGTGGCACCGTCGGTCGCCGAATAGGCCACGAGCTGGTTGTCGACGGTGACGACGAAGGCGCGGTTGCCGATCACGGTGGGGGCTGCGCGCACAGGTCCCGGAACGCGCGTGCGCCACGAGATGGCGCCGGTCGCGGGATCGAGCGACAGCAGTTCGCCGAAGCCCGTGGTGGCGAGCAGCCGGCCATCGGCGAAGGCCACTCCGCCGCCCAGCGCACCGCCGGATTCATTCTCACGCTCGACGCTGGTGCGCCAGATCTGCTTGCCGGTGGCGGGATCGAACGCGGTTACCTCGTAATCGGTGTCGAGCGTGTAGATCCTGCCGTCGGCCACGACGGGGCGGGCGAGCAGCCGGGTATCGCTGGAAGAACCGGACCCGATATCGGCCCGCCAGACTTCGCGCGGCTGTGCGGAAAGCGCCAGATGGCCCATCGCATGGTCGGGATTGCCGCCGGCCTGCGGCCAGGATGGATTGGTCACCGGCGCCGGCAGCTCGACCCGCAAGTCGGCCAGCCGGGGATCGGGCTCGAGCTGCCGCTCCAGGCGCAGGACCGAGATCCGCTCGCCCGGCAGAGGCGGCGGTTCGCTGTCGCCGAACCAGCTTCCTCCGCCGCAGCCGGCAAGCGTCATGGTCAGCAGACCCGCCGTCAGCAGGCGTGCGGCTACTGGACGGGAGACCCGCCGGGAAGCAGTTCGGGAAAATGTCATTGCGGCTCGGCTGAATAAAGGGCTGCAAGTTCGGTGGCGCGGCTGCGCACACCGGCGGGAGCGGCGGGATCGTTCTGAATTTGCGTGAAAAGTCTTCCGGCCGCGGCCTTGTCGCCGGAGCGGATGGCGAGAAGGGCAGTCAACTCGCGGGCGGAATGACGCCACGGGCTGCTGTCGGCCACGAGCGGCTGAAGGCGGGCCGTAAGCTGGCCCGGATCGCCGGTCTGGACCTGATGCATCACCGACAATACGGTGGCGAGGTCGCGATAGACGGGTTCAAGCTTCGAGGACTGCGTCAGCTCGTCGTAGATCTTGACCGCGGCGGCGGAGTCGCCTTCGCGGGCACGAAGCCCCGCTTCGAAAAACCGGGCCAGGGTGCCGGGGCCGGCGCCGTTCTGCGCGGCGAAGGCCGACAGCGCGTCCGCCGCAGCCTTGGGGTCGCCGCTGGCATTGGGATCGCCGGCGGCAGGCCCGGCGGCGTTGCCGGCAAGGCGCAGGGCGTCCGCAAGCTGCGCCGTCTGCGTTTCCGCCTCGGCGTGCTGATGGTTGCGCCAAGCGACGAAGCCGGCAGTACCCGCGACGATGAGCAGCACGGCGCCGACAATGGCGGCGCCGTACCGCTTCCAGATCATTTCCAGTCGATCGCGGCGAAGGTCTTCATCGACTTCGCGAAAAATATCGCTCATATGGCTGTATCCGGGCAGGCAGCGCCTATCCGTCCTCATGCGTGCGGGTTGGGCCGGATACCAGACGCCCCGGTACAGGTCAAGGCGGCAATGCGCCCTGCGGTCGGCGCCTGCGGCTTTAGGCCGGCCCGAACCCTGGTTTTCGGCCTATTTCCACTTGATCGAGCAGCCCATGCTGGGGATTTGCTCCGCCGGCCCCTGCCCCGTCGCCGCGACTCGCACCATGGCGTCGAACAGCTCGCGCCGGGCATTGGGCACGGGCTGAACTTTCGAAACGTCCAGACGTCCCCGGTATTGGAGACTAAGGTCGGCATTGAAGCCGAAGAAGTCGGGCGTACAGACCGCATCGTACGCCCTTGCCACGCTCTGCGTCTCGTCCAGCAGATACGGAAACGGAAGCGCGTGTTCCGCCGCGAACCGCTTCATGTTCCCGAAATCGTCGTCCCTGTAGCGTTCGGTGTCGTTCGACATGATGGCGACCGATTTGACGCCGTGACGCTCCAACTCGCGGCAGTCGCGGGCGATCCGGTCTATCACCGCCTTCACATAGGGGCAGTGGTTGCAGATGAACATGACGAGCGTGCCGTTCGTCCCCCTCACGTCGGCGAGGCTCCACGTCCTGCCGTCGGTGCCGGGCAGGCTGAAATCCACGGCTTTCCAACCGAAGTCGCAAATCGGTGACTGGGCTGCCATAGGCGTGTAACTCCCTAGACTTTTGTTCGGCCAGCGTCCCATAGCATCGGGGCTGCAGCCTTTTCATTGTTGGTCCGGGAGTGTAACGCGGGAAATGGCGGCATCCAACACGCGCGATCAAGGGGTCCCGAAAGCGAGATGCCACTGACGCAGGAAGCTTTCCCGCTTGTACTTGTCGAGGAAGACGAGAAGCGCCGGACTGAGGGTGATCGGAACGACCGGGCCGGCGGTCACCGCCGTTTCGGTCCCGGCGGCGAGTTCCCCACGGATGTCCGGCGCCAAAGCGAAGAGAGCCGACTGGCTGGCGATGATCTCCTGGCCGCGCTCGGACAGCAGATAGTCGATAAAGCTGCCGGCAAGGTCGGCCCGCCTCGACCCGGCCGGGATGATGGCGACCCTGGACATGACCAGGGTGTAGTCTTCCGGCAGCACGATGCCGATCCGGGCGCCCGCCGACATCCGGGCACGGGCATAGGAACCGAGCATGTTGTAGGCGATCAGGACTTCGCCCCGTTCGATCATCTCCAGGATGTCGCCGGTACAGCAAGCAAGCCGGGCCTGTGCCGCCCCAAGGGTCACCATGAGCTGCCAGTACTGGCTGAACAGAACGGAGTCCTGGGTGGCGAACAGGTAGCCGATGCCGCTGGTCGCGGCGTCGTAGGTCGCCACCCGCCTGTTGTACCGGGCACCGTTGTCCCGGATCAGCCGGATAAGGTCGTTGCGCGACCGGGGAACCTCGGCCTCCGGGACGAGGTCCCGGTTATAGACGATGACGGCGGGCTCCACGGTGAAGCCGAAAGCCTCGTCGCGCCACTTGGCCCAGTCCGGGAGAGACAGGGTGGCCGTGGATTCGTAAGGCTGGGAGAACCCGTCGTTGATCAGCTTGACCTGGAGGTCCGAGGCCGAACTGATGACGAGATCGGCCGCGGTTCGACCGGAAGCGGTCCGTTCGTAGAGATCGCGCGTCGGATAATCCGAATAGGCGACCGTGACGGTCGGCGCCATGCGCTGGAAGTCGAGGATCAGCGGCTCCATCAGCGTCCGGTCGGTCGCGGCGTCGATCAGCAACACCTGCCGCTCTCCCGCCGGCGCCGGATAGACGACCGGCTCGACCGCCAGCGCCGGACCCGGCAGGACCAACGACAGCAGCCCGGTCGCCAGCACCGTGAACAGCAGGCCGGCGTATAGGGACGGGGTGGAAGCCGCAGCGGTATGGACTGCGGATGCCGTTGGCGACACCGCCAGCCGGGGGAACTCCAGGCGGACGATCAGGCCTCCGCCGGGCCGGTCGAGCAGGGACAGGACGCCGCCATGGGCATCGGCAACCGCCTTGACGATGGCGAGACCAAGGCCGCTGCCCGTGGTCCCCGCTCCGGCGCTGCCGCGCCCGAAGCGTTGCAGCACCTTGTCCTTCTCCCCGTCGGCGATGCCGGGTCCGCGATCGGCCACGTCGATCCGGAAGCCGCCGCCGCCGGGGCGGAGGCCGAGGCCGACCGCGACGGCGCCGCCCTCCCCCGCATACTTGACGGCGTTGTCGACAAGATTGGTCATCGCTTCGGTGAGGCTGATGGGGTCCCCGGCGATGACCCCATGCTCCGCCGCCTCGTCGATATCGAGATGGATCAGGACATCGTCGCAGATCGGCCGTGCGCGCTGGACCACATGGTCCAGCAAGGCGGCGAGGTCGATCGTCTCCGGTTCCAGCGCCTCGCTCCGGTGGATCACCATGGCGTGGCTGAGCAGCTGGCTGGTCAACTGGCTTGCTTCAACCGCGTTGCGGTGGATGCGTCCGACCGATCTTCTGAGGCTTTCAGGGTCGTCTTCGTCCGCGGCGAGTTCCGCCTGCAACCGTAGGCTGGCGAGCGGCGTGCGGATCTGATGGGCCGCGTCGGCCAGGAACGTCTGCATGGTATCGAGATTGCCGTGAAGGCGTGTCAGCAGGCTGTTGATCGCGTGGACGAGCTGGGAGACCTCGGCTGGCGGCGGGATGTCGATCGGACGGAAATCGTTGGGCTGACGGGTGCGGATCAGCCGCTCGAGCGACGCCAGCGGGGCAAGGGCTTGTCTTACTCCGAACCAGATCAGGCCGCCGCCGGCCAGAACCGCAAGGGCGATCGGCAGGAAGGCGTTGGTAAGGATTCCGCGCGCCAGGCTTTCCCGCTCTTCCCGCGTCTGGGCGACCACGATCCGGACCCAGCCGGACAATTGGGGATGGGCGATCAGCCGGTCTAGCACGGCGAGACGGATCGGCATGTCCCGGTATGTCGCATTCTGGAACGTGGTGTTCCGCTCCCCCGATTCGCGATGGACCACCGGCAGGTCGTCATAGCCGGTGACCAGATCGCCGTCCGGCGCGTCGATCCGGTAAAAGATGCGGTCGCGGCGGGCCATCGCCAGGATGCTGAGCGAGGAATAAGGCAGATCGACGGCGATCCGTCCGCTTTCCACCCTGATCGTATCGGCGATGGACAGCGCCGCCGCCTGAAGCAGCTGGTCGTAGGCACTGTCGGCCGCCCGCTGGGCATAGGCGTCGACGAAGGCGAACAGGCCGGCGGTCAGCAGCGCAAGAGCTCCGAACAGGCGGATCAGCAGCCTTTTTCGGAGGGAGTAGCCTTCCCGGCCGGCGGTCTCAGCGCTCGGCACTGACTTCCGCCACATAACCGAGGCCCCGTACGGTGCGTATCTCGACCGACGCTCCTTCCAGCTTCTTGCGCA
>NZ_JCACHA010000736.1:0-10658 GCF_059503625.1 Skermanella sp. | reverse complement strand
GGGCTTTTTGGTGGTGGTGGTCGGCTAAATTTTCTTCATCCCCTCCCTTATCTACTGGAACACGAACATGGTTTTGTTCGGGGCCCGGTGGGGGGCCGCGACCGGCCGCGCCGTGACGCTCGACGGCAACATAGACCTGGCGCTGCTGCCCCGTCCGACCCTGTCGGTAGCGGGCGCGAGGCTTGCCAATCTGCCGGGAGCGTCCGAACCGGACATGGTGCGCCTCCGCAAGCTCGACGTACGGGTGGCCTTGATGCCGCTGCTGCGCGGGCGCATCCAGGTCCAGAGCGTAGCGCTGATCGAGCCGGTGATAGCGCTCGAGGTCCTGAGCGACGGCCGCCGCAACTGGGACTTCGCGCCCACGGCCAATGCGGCCTTGCCGGCCAACCGGCTGGCCGAAGCCGTTCAGCTCGACCAGCTCACGATCCAGAACGGCACCGTCATCTATGGGGACTCCACCACCGGCATCCGGGAGCGTGTCGAGTCGGTCGATGCGCAGGTCGTCGCCGGCAGTCTCGTCGGGCCGTTCCAGATCCAGGGGGCCGTGCTCGCGCGCGGCGTCCCGCTGGCGGTCGAACTCACCGCCGGACGGATGGGGGAGGGCGGGGCATTGCCGGTCCGGGTGTCGCTGCGCCAGCCCGAGGCCGCCAATTCCGGGACCCTCCGATTCGCCGGCATCGTGATCACGGGGACCGAGTTCAAGCTTCAGGGCGACCTGCGCGCCGAAGGCCCCGACCTGCGTCCCGCCGTGACCGCCATCCTCAAGGCCGCCAACGATCCGTCCTCGTCGGAGCTGCCTGCCGTCCTTCAGCAGTCCTACAATTTCCGCACCGCGGTCAACGCGTCGATGCGGGCGGTCGAACTCAACGGGATCGAAATTCAGGTCGGCGACACGCGCGGTACCGGCAACTTCAAGTACAATCCGACATCGGCCGGCAAGACGGGTGCGGAGCAGACCCGGCCGCAAGGCGACTCCCAGGGCGAGCTGACGTTGTCGTTCAACCGCTTCGACCTGGATGGCTGGCTGGCGCTGGCCGGTGGACAGGCGCCGGCCTTCCGGCTGCCCTCGGTGCTCCAGGCCAAGCTGACGCTCGGGATCGACGCCCTCAGCTATCGCGGCAACATCGTCCGGCAGGCCCGGCTGGAGGCGGCGCTGGATAAGGGCGTCATGACGCTCCGGCGGCTGTCGGCGCTGCTGCCGGGCGGAGGCGACGTGGCGCTGACCGGCACCGTGGCGTCCGAACGCGGCCTGCCGGTGCTCGACGTCGGACTGGACGCCAATGCCGACAACCTGCGCGCCTTGCTGGAGTGGCTGGGCTACGCCGTGGACCGGGTGCCGGCCGACCGGCTGCGCAAGTTCTCCATGACGGCCCAGGTGACCGGGCGGCCGGACAATATCCAGTTCGGCGGGATCGACCTGAGGGTCGATACGTCCCGGGTGACTGGCGGCGTCGCCTATGTCGATCGGGGACGCCCCGGATTCGGCGCAAGGCTTGAAATCGACCGTCTCAACCTGGATGCCTATGTGCCGGATCTGACCGGCTTTTCCGACAACGGGGAACCGCATGTCCGGCCGGACGGCGTGCCCAAGCCGGATCTGGCCGGCTGGCTTGCCGGCTTCGACGCCAACCTCAACGCCGATATCGCGACCCTGACCGTCGCCGGCGTGCCGGTGCAGCAGGCCAAGCTGGACGGTACGCTGACCAACGGCAGGCTGGCGCTCCGTCAGTTCCGCACAACGGATCTCGCCGGCATCGCGGGAAGCATCCAGGGCAGCCTGGGCAAGCTCCAGCCGCTCGACGACGTGGAGCTGACCGTCGATTTGAAGGCCGCATCGCTGGTCCAGTTCCAGCGGACCTTTCCATCGCTGGCCGGTCACAGGTTCGGCATTCCCGCGGATCGGCTGGGGGAGGCGACGCTCCAGGGACGCATCGCCGGCGATCCCGAACGTCTGGCGGTGGACCTCACCGCCAGTGTCGCCGGAGGCACCGTGCAGGCCGGCGGAACGCTGAGCGATCTCGGCGCGACACTCGGATACGACTTGAAGGTCAGGACCATTCATCCCGAGGCCGCCAAGTTCGCCCAGGTCTTCGCGCCCGACTGGCGTCCCGCCGGCAAGCTCGGCAGCGTTGATCTCTACGGCGAGATATCCGGCTCGCCGTCGGCCCTGTCGATAGCGGCACTTCAAGGCATGGCGGGACCGGTCAGCATCCAGGGCGACGCGACGGTCGATCTGGAGAAGGAGCGTCCCGTCATCGACGCCCGCATCCAGACGGGGGAGATCGTCATCGATCACTTCCTTCAGACGTCTTCGCGGGCAACGATGGTGCCGTCGCTGATCCAGCCGGCCCTCGCGGCGGAAGGATTGCTGTGGTCGGATTCGCCGTTCCGGCTTGATTGGATGCGCGGCATCGACGGCCGTCTGGCCCTGACTTCGCGCGCCATCGCCTACGGCGATCACAGGCTGACCGATACCGCCGCCCGTGCCCGGCTGGAAAACGGCGAACTCACGGTTGAACAGCTCGATGGCGGCATGGTCGGCGGTCAGGTGGGATTCTCCGGCAAGCTGTCGGTTCCGGCCGACGGGGTGCCGGCGCTTGCGGCCAAGCTGTCCATGATCGGCTCCGATCTGGAACTTCTCCGGGCGAAGCCCGCATCTGTCTCTCTCCCCGAAGGCATCCTCGATCTCGACCTCGATATCACGGCCCAAGGCGGGTCGCAGGCCGAAATGATCGGCAGCTTGGGCGGCTCCGGAACCGTCAAGGTGCGCGACGGCGCGGTCGCCGGGTTCGATCTGGACCGTATCGCCTCGCGGCTGGACAGTGCCGATACCCAGAAGGAACTCAACGACCTGCTGACCAAGTCGACGGCGGGCGGACAGACCCGCATCGACCGGCTGGCCGGATCGCTCCGGATCGAGAAGGGAGTCTTCCGCACCGACGACCTGACGGCATCGGCGCCCAGTGCCGATATCACCGCCGCCGGCTCCGCCGATCTGGCCAATTGGGTCCTCGATCTGGCGCTCGGTATCCGGTTGAGCGGGGACGCCGACCTGCCGGCCTTCGGCCTGAACCTCACCGGCCCGCTCGACCGGCCGCATCGGGCGCTGGATGCCGCCGCCTTTACCGGCAAGCTGGAACAGCGGTCGTCTTCCGATCCTGGCCGGCGCCGTGCGGCGGCGGCCGCCCCTCTGCCGCCGGACAGCGTCATCGTGCCCGTCCAGCCAGCCCCGGCGCGTTGATACCGGCCTGCAATCCAGTGCCGCGGAGACTGGCCAACCGGGTATGCGGTTTCGGCTTGGCCCGCTCCTGCGCAGGGTTTATCACTCCTGTCCAATAACTTAGCGATCGACGTCCATACGTCCCCGAAGGGAGAGAGACATGCTTAAAGGCAAAACAGCATTGGTGACCGGCTCGACCAGCGGCATCGGCCTCGGCATCGCCGAAGCGCTGGCGGCCAAGGGAGCCGACGTGATGCTGAACGGCTTCGGCGAGGCCGACGCGATCGCCAGCCTGCAAAAGCGGATCGCCGACCAGTTCGGCGTCAAGGTCGGTTACGACGGCGCCGATCTCAGCAAACCGGACCAGATCAAGACGCTGGTCGAGCACGCGACGGGCGAACTCGGCAAGATCGACATCCTGGTCAACAATGCCGGCATCCAGTTCACCGCCCCGATCGAGGAATTCCCGCCGGAGCGCTGGGAAGCCGTCATCGCGATCAACCTGTCCGCCGTCTACTACGGCATGCACTACGCCCTGCCGCAGATGAAGCAGCGCGGCTGGGGCCGTATCATCAACATCGCGTCGGCCCACGGTCTGGTCGCCAGCGTCAACAAGTCGGCCTATGTCGCGGCCAAGCACGGCGTGATCGGCCTCAGCAAGGTCGCGGCGCTGGAGAATGCCGAGACGGGCATCACTTCCAACTGCATCTGCCCCGGCTGGGTGCTGACCCCGCTGGTCCAGAAGCAGATCGACGCCCTGGCCGAACGCAAGGGCTTGAGCGGGGAAGACGCCGCCCGCGATCTGCTGGGCGAGAAGCAGCCGTCCAAGCGGTTCGTGACGCCGGAGCAACTGGGCGAGTTGGCCGTCTTCCTGAGTTCCGATGCCGCCAGCAACATGACCGGCTCCGCGCTCACGATGGATGGCGGATGGACGGCACAGTAAGGGTGTTTCTAAAGGCAGTTCCCGTGAAGGCGCTCGCGGCGCCTTCGCCGGGAGCGTAGCGGCAGCCTCGTTGGCGCCGGCGGACACCGATAACTGCCCTCTGTGTGGACGGCCTCTGGTGCCGGGTCCCAGCGTGAACCTGCATCATCTCGTGCCGCGCACCTACAAGGGGACGGTGACGGTCGCTCTGCACCGGATCTGCCATTCCAAGATCCACGCGGTGCTGGGCGAAAAGGAACTGCGCGATCACTTCCACACGATAGATCGGCTGCGGTCGCATCCGGAAATCGTGCGTTTCATAAAATGGGTGGCCCGAAAGCCACCCACCTTCACCGACAGGCATCGCGGCGGCCGGCGCTCGCGATGACCGGCCGGTCAGTCGTCCGGGTTGGTCCGGGGACGCAGGCATTCCGGCTGCTGGGCGCCCGGCGGGCAAATCACCTGATCGGTTCCAAGGCCGTTGCTGCCCGCAGTTCCGGCCGTTCCGGCCGAACCGCCGGGAGAAGACCGCTCCATCGACCTGTTGTCCGTGCATCCCGCAATGGCAAGCAGGAGGATCGCTCCCGTTGCAAGGCGTGTGCTGATCGACATGATGATCTTCTCCCTGTTCCGTGGATGGCCTGATGGGGGCCTTGTTTGCCTCAGGACTAACAACGGGATGCCCGCCTGGTTCCGGCAAGGCCTGCCACCCGGCACAAAGTGCCCGGCAGCTTGCGGGAATTTCCGTCTCGGATTCCCCGGAACAGGGCGGGTCGTTTGCGGATTGCTGTGACAATCCTGTGGCACGTCGCTTGCTAATCTCAGGGGTAGCTCAGGAACCATCCTGCCGCCGCTGCAATCGACGAGGCAAAAAATGTCTGTTGCCCAAAGCTTCACGGCCGACTTGACGAAATTCTACAGCGAACCCGGAGGCATCTCCCCTGCGATAATCTCGGGCATCGGCGACGCCTGCTCCTTCACCTTCGGCAGTTTCTATCCGGGGGATCAACGCCTGTGGTCGCTATATGAAATCTGGCTTCGGCATCAGAACTCGTCCCACCATCCGCCCCGCTGGACGATCGACATGGTGCCGGACCTGGCGTTCTGGCTTCCCAACATGTTCGAGGTCAGGTTCACCGATATGGGGGCTCACTTCTCCCGCTTCGGCTCCGGCCTCATCCGCGCCATCGGTGTGGACATGACGGGACGGCGCACCGCATCGGCGCTCCTGGGGCCGGGAAGCGAGCGGATCGATTCCGACTGTCTCCAGGTTCAGGAGACCGGCAAGGTCATCTGGTCGGATGACGAACTCCGCCGCCGCGGCGCTTCGCCTGTCGTGTGCGAGCGTCTGACGCTGCCCTTCAGCGACGCCGACGGCCAGATCGACCGGCTGGTCGGATGCATCTACCTTCAGGGAAACGGCATGACGCCCGGCTGGCTCGGGACCGTCATCCGGTTCGTCAACATCCGCAATACGGTCCTGGATTGACGGGGTCGTGACCGGGCGCGCACAGGCCCGGACGACCGGATGGCGCTCACTTCGCGCCTTCCGCCTTGCGCAGCACGCCATCGATGGTCTTCAGGATCTTGCCATCCGAGATCCGGGAAAAGGTGAGGTCCAACCCGTGCGGCGCCAGCCGGCGCTCATAGGTCTGGATCTCATATCCGCCGTCTTCCGTGATGATCAGCGCCTGAACCGTCAGCGTGTCGTCGCTCAGATGCGCCCAAAGGTAAGGCTCGCCCGCCATCGGGTCGAGCGGCGTGAAATGGCCGAACATGTTGCGGCGCTGGGCCGCGCGGTAGATGCCCTCGCGCGGGGTCGGCTCGAAGGCGACGGAGTAGGACTGGTGCTTCGACTTGCCGTCCGCTCGTTTGGTGATCGTGGTCCAGTCCAGCGAGAAGCCCTCGTTCTGATAGGGCTTGATCGTTACGGCCAGATCGCGCTCGCTCAGACCTTGGTCGGCCAGAGAAATGCTCTGCCCCGTGTAGCTTCCAAAGAATTTCTGGAGTATCCCGGAATTGCCCAGACTGGAACTTGCTGATCCAAGCGTCAAGACGAACGCGAGAACAAGGCCAAGCTGTATTGCCCGCCAGTCAAACGGACGTTGGTAAACTCGCGGCATGCCCCGTACTCCTGAACCAGTCACTTAAAAAGCTCTGTGGCATGGAGCCCACATCACAGGTCTTCATTAAACATGGTTCCGAAGCTTGCGTCACGAAAGGCCTGGGCCGGTACCCGCAAGTCGAGGCGCCGTTGCGGCGCCATGGCCTGCCACGTCAGATCTCGAACTGTGCGGGAAGCAGGCCGGTCGCCTGCCGGTGCTTCAGCGCGTCCGCCAGGGAACAGTTGTCCAGGATGTCCGCCGTCGCATCCCGGACCTGAAGCATCAGCCAGCGGACCGAGCAGCTGTTGACGTCGGTACAGTCGGCACAGGCGCGAAACCCGCTCTTGCTGGCGCAGGGCAGGGGAGCCAGCGGACCGTCGACGATGCGGATGATCTCCCCGAAGGAGATCGCCTCGGCGGGCTTCGCCAGCCGGTAGCCGCCGTACTTGCCGCGTTTGCTGTCGAGCAGGCCGCGCTTGCGCAGGTCGACCAGGATCGCTTCGAGGAACTTGCGCGGCACGTTCTCACGTTCCGCGATGTCCGCGATCATCACCATGTCTGCGTCCGGCTGTTCGGCGAGCATCAGCAAGGCACGAAGGGCGTACTTGGCTTTCTGGGAAAGCATAGGGGATGCAGGCGCCTGACGCCGGAGGAAGCTTGAGGAGCGGGAGCTGACCTAAACCAGCAGGTCGAGATACATGCCGCGCCTGTAATAGGGCGGCAGCGTCAGGACGCCGTCCACCACCAGGAAGGCGAGCTGCTTGAGCGTCGGAACCCGGCCGGAATGCGAACGGCGTGGCCGCGCTTCCTCTACCGAGCGTCCGGCGGAGGTTCGCGCACTGCCGCCGCCGTCGGTGCGGACGGGGAGATGGGTATTCGGACCTGTCGGGCGAGTGTCAACCATGACAAAGACTTACTCTGCAACGTCCGGCAAGGCAAGAGCGGCCCGGCCGTCGTCGCGCCGGTCGAACTGGAGGGACGCGAGGCGCGCGTACAAACCGCCCTGGCGGATCAAGTCCGTATGTGTCCCAGTTGCAACTAGCTTTCCCTGCTCCATTACCGCGATGCGATCCGCATTGAGAACTGTCGCAAGACGATGAGCGATGATCAGCGTCGTCCGGTTCCGCATCAGCTTTTCCAGCGCTTCCTGAACGACTCGCTCGCTCTCGGCGTCGAGGGCGCTGGTCGCCTCATCCAGCAAAAGGACCGGCGGATTGCGGAGGATGGCTCGGGCGATGGCGACCCGCTGGCGCTGGCCGCCGGACAGCCGTACGCCCTTCTCGCCCAGATAGGTGTTCAGGCCGTCCGGCAGCTGCTCCAGGAACTCCAGCGCATGGGCGGCATCGGCGGCGGCGCGAACCTCGTCGTCGCTGGCGTCCAGCCGCCCGTAGCGGATGTTCTCCATCGCACTGGTCGAGAAGATCACCGGGTCCTGCGGCACCAGCCCGATCCGGGCACGGACTTCCGCCGGATCGGCCGTCCGGATATCGACGCCGTCGAGCAGGACGCGGCCGTGACGCGGATCGTAGAAACGCAGCAGGAGCTGGAACACCGTCGTCTTGCCGGCGCCGCTGGGTCCCACCAGCGCCACCGTTTCGCCGGGCGCCACCGACAGGCTGAACTCGTCCAGCGCCGCGTCGTCGGGGCGCGACGGATAGTGGAAGCGGACGGCGTCGAAGGCGACCGCTCCCCTGACCGGAACGGGCAGAGGGGCCGGGTTTGCCGGCGCGGTGATCTCCGGCTCCGTCGCCATCAGGTCGAACAGCCGTTCCGTGGCGCCCGCCGCCCGCTGAAGGTCGCCGACGACCTCGCTGATGGCGCCGACCGACCCCGCCACGACGACCGCGTAGAACACGAAGGCGCTGAGGTCGCCGGCGCTCAGCCGCCCGGCCAGCACGTCGTGGCCGCCGACCCACAGGATCGTGCCGATCGCGGTGAACACGAGGACGATGACGATCACGGTCAGTGCCGCACGGGTCCGCACCCGCTGGACCGCGACGTCGAACGCGCCTTCGACCCGGTCCGCGAAGTTGCGCCGCTCCGCGTTCTCGTGCCCATAGGCCTGGACGGTCCGGATGGCGCCCAGCGCCTCGTCCACGAAGGAGCCGACATCGGCGATGCGATCCTGGCTCTCGCGCGAGAGCTTCCGGACCTTGCGCCCGAAGATGACGATCGGAAACACCACCAGCGGGACCACCAGGAACACCAGGCCGGTCAGCTTGGCGCTGGTGAACAGCAGCATGACCGACCCGCCGATCAGCAGCAGCATATTGCGCAGCGCGATCGAAACCGTGGAGCCGACCACGACCTGGAGCACGGTGGTATCCGTGGTCAGGCGCGACAGCACCTCGCCGGTCCGGGTGGATTCGAAGAAGGACGGGCTCAGCTTCACGACATGGTCGAACACGGCGCGCCGCAGGTCGGCCACGACCCGTTCGCCGATCCACGAGACCAGATAGAAGCGGCCATACGTGGAGGCCGCCAGGATGCAGATGACGCCCAGCATCACCAGCAGGCCCTTGTCGAGCAAGGCGGGGTTGCCGGCCGCGAATCCCTGGTCGACCAGCGCCCGCAGGCCGGCGCCAAGGCCGAGCACGGTGCCCGCCGCTACAGTGAGCGACAGGAACGCGCCTGCGATGGCGGTCCGGTATGGCGTCAGGAAGGGTACCAGCCGGCGCAAGGGGCTGAGGTCCCGGCGCGGCGGCGCCGTCACGGGATCGGCGCCGGTCGCAGGCTTCTGGGTCGCCTCGACTTGGGGAGATGCACGAAACACCCGGAGGGTACCTGTGTTTAAGGAGACGGGAATAGCCTTCACTGGTATAGCAAGGCGTCTGCCGGGCAACAAGGTGCGCCGCCCGCGTCATATCCGCAGCTCCACGACGGTACGGGAATCATCTCCCCGTAGCGAGATCCGTCTTGCGCCGACACGTCCGGTCCGCTATAAGGCGCGCTCGTTTTCGGGGACTGCGCTATGAAAAAAGAGATCCATCCGGACTATCACGAGATCAATATCGTCATGACCGACGGTAGCTCGTTCCAGACCCGGAGCACCTATGGTAAGGCTGGCGATACGCTGCGCCTGGACATCGATCCGAAGTCGCATCCGGCTTGGACGGGCGTTCAGAAGCTGCTGGACACCGGCGGCCAGATCGCCAAGTTCAACAAGCGCTTCGGCAGCTTCGGCCTCAAGAAGTAAGCCTCTCCAGGGCGTCAGGCCCTGGACACCGCTTGCGGTATTGTGGTCCCAGTACTTCAGGGTCTGACGTGATAAGGCGTTCCATCTCCGGAACGCCTTTTTCGCGTTCTTAAATCATGAACTAATTAGTCGGGGCACGGCGCCATCGCTTACGCGACGGCGCGCCGGACCTGCTCGTCCAGGCGGGCGACCCGCATGTAGAGCTTATGGCTGCGCTCCAGCAGGCTGCGAAGGCCGGCGGGCAGTTCCTCATTGTCGGGGCCCGACGGGTCGGTGCAGACATCTCCGCCGGACAGCGCGTACTCGTCGGTCGCGACCTGTTCCTGCGTGAGTTCGCCGGCATGGACGGCTTTCTGTGCCAGCAGCCATGCCATCACCTGGGTCAGCCTGCTCGTGACCCGCAGGGATTCGTAGCTGACCTGAAGGCGCACCTGCGGGGCAAGGCCGCGCTGGTCGGACTGTTCGTTGTAGGCGATGTAGTTACGCGCCTCGATGAGCAGGGCCATCGTTTCGTCGTAAGTGCGGTTGAAGAATGCAGTAGGGCCGCTCACTCGCTCTCCCGTTTCGGGATTCATAAGTGCCATGATCGATGGTCCCAGTCCGAGGTTAATAACTGATGAGGCGCGCCGGCCAACCCAAACGCGCCCAATGAATGCGGCGAAATTTTCTCGACGATCACCCTCTTGAACCCGATTTCGGCGTGATTATCTCAGTCTCCGTGGGAGGGACGCCGAAATCGGGTCCGCCCCACGATGAAACCGGAGTTCGACCATGATGGTGAATTCCGACGCTTGTATCGCTCTTTGGAGGGTATGAAATGCGCACCTATGATCTTTCGCCGTTGTTCCGTTCTTCCGTCGGCTTCGACCGCATGACCCGTATCCTGGAGTCCGCGCTCAAGGTCGACGATGCCGCTCTGTCCTATCCCCCGTACAATATCGAGAAGCTGTCCGACGACGCCTACCGTATCTCCATGGCGGTCGCCGGCTTCGGTCCGGAGGATCTGGACATCACTTCGCAGGAAAATCTGCTGGTGATTACCGGTAAAACTAAGAAGGATGCGGAGAACGGCCAATACCTCTATCGCGGCATCGCCGGGCGGGCATTCGAGCGCCGCTTTCAGCTAGCCGACCACATCAAAGTGACTGGCGCGAATTTGGCGAACGGTCTCCTGAATGTGGAACTCGTCCGGGAGATCCCCGAGGCAGCGCGGCC
>NZ_JCACHA010000735.1:0-10665 GCF_059503625.1 Skermanella sp. | reverse complement strand
GATAAGGAGGCCGTCCAGGCCATTCCAAAGCGAAAAGGCTACAAGACAGTCGACGGTCGTGTCCGCAGGGCGGGCGGCTCCCCGCACATCAAGGAGGGTGAGAAGAGCCGCATCGTTGACGTTATCAAGCAGTTCGAGACTGGCGAACGGAGCGAGCCAATCACTTGGGGAATCCTAGAGCAACTCACTGGCCGTCCCACCCGGTCAATGCACCGCCACAACGAAATCTACAACACCTATGTTGACGCGAGGGTGGCCCAAGCCAAGCGCCGGATGGACGAGAAGGCGGGGAAGAAGTCACGGTTTTCCGGTTCGCCGGAGTCCGAGGCTGAGCGCCGCATCGCCGTGCTGGAAAAGGAGTTGGCTGAGAAAAAGGCAACAATCGCCCATTACGACGGCATGTTCGAGCGCCTCATAAAAAATGGGTTTCAGAAGCAGATCGACGTGCAGCAGTTACTCAACGAAGTACTTAAGCCTAAGGTGACGCAGAAGTCCCTTAGGGAGCTGGACAAGGGGCAGGAACGGCGGATGCTCGACACCATTGAAAGCTTGGACAGCGACTTCGCGCATCGGATGGACGATGACAGGCAGTGAGAGCGCCCAAGCCATGAAGGTGATGTATTAAGAAGCCAAATAATCCCCCATTGATGGTTAGATGCCCAGGGACTCGGCTTCTCGGAGGACACTGGTAACTACTTTTCGTTTTATCTGCGGCGCTTATCGATAATCAGAAAGCACCGCAGTCACCTACGGCGCTTTCGTCTTCTTGGTGGTCATTGCCATCCCCGGCTGTACCGCAACTCTAACTTAACCCGGATAAGGGGTTTTTCAGGCTATTGTTCCGGGCATTCAGCAAGGCTTTATCGTGTAAAGACATGGGGAGAGAGCTGGCTCGGGAAATTTGTACAGCGAGATAAGTGGAGTTTCCGCCTGAAAGCGGCCGGTATGGGTGCCGTACAGGAGAGACCATTCCTGGCCTGCGGGAAGTGGCAATCTCGATAGATGTCCAAGTGGGCGTGTAAATTAGGGTCGGAACTTCCAGGGAAATCAATTAGCTACACGCGGATTGGCAAGAACGGTCATGCGGGGAAGAACCATTCCCCACAGGTTCTTCAGAAAATCTGCCAGATGGCAAATAAGCCTTTGTTTAGAATTATTTTTTTCGTCAGTTTAGCCTATGCAACAGATGGTAGTCCCGCTCAGCGAAGATGTAGCTTTGCCAATTTTGACACTCTTGTAAGATGGGCCATATACTTGAGGGTTTAACGGACTAATGTTGCATTTTAGGCAGGTGGGAGGATTTCACCAGTTTGGATTGGCAGCCTGTACATCTCGGGAGCGGCATCCTTATTGACGTGCAGGTGGGCGAATAGAGCGACGCGGCGCTCGATCATCGCGAGGGACTTGGAAACGACAATGGAGCGCCGCCGCAGGGCCGCGGTCCAATGCCGTTGCTGGCCGTTGTTGCGTTCTAAGGCGACCGTCTCGCCCTTGTCTTGGTAGTGGCCACCGACGGCCAGCACCAGCGGGTAAACGACATAGTTGTCGGAGCAGAACAGGCGCACTTTCCAGCGGGCGAGGCGCTCGAACAGCCGCCGGAAGGTTCGTTCGTCGCGAGCGCCGCACTCCCAGTCGATGAGCCGTCCGGTCGCGCGATCAAAGGCCTTCCAGATCCAGACCTTGGTGTCCTTGCGCTGCAGGAAGTGCCACATTTCATCGAGTTCGATCACCACCGCCTCGCCCGGGGGCGGCTTGGTGCAGAACCGATCGACATAGAGGCAGACCCACCGCAGCACCGACTGCGCCGTGGTGCCGAGCAGGTCGGCCACGGCGTTGAACGACAGACCGTAGCCGTACAGGCTGACCGCTGCGCGTTTGGTCGGTTCCGGCGTACCGTGTCCTTCAAGGCGAGTGAACTGGTAGCGGCACCGTCTGCAGCGCTATCGCTGCTGGCCCGCGACGATGCCGTACCGGATCAGGCGCCGACTGCCGCATCGTGGACAATGAGGAAGAGAGAGGACCATCGAAAGGCAAAACTGTGAATGCCTCCAGGTTATATAAAATCCGACATTAGCTCGTTAAACCCTCCTATCTTGCCCTCTTCGAATTCGTGCACAACGCCAGATGCCGGGGCAAAGCCTTGCTCGGAGCCCTCTTGGCTGCCCTGCTGCCCACCACCCCGAAACCCGATTAGAGATTCCCCGCGCGCGGGCGCGCACCACCGGGCCATGAAAATATGGTGAAGCCGCTGGTGCTGGTTGGCGAGAGTGTCGATCTACTAGATGGCGATCGCAGGGAGGTCGGGTTTTGGCAGGTGACCCAATTCCGCAATAGAGCCAATCAGGATTGATGAATGAGCGCTTCTGTTCAGCTTCAGCTGATTGGAAAGCGCTCAATCAAACCGTGCTAATCTCATCGGAATCGGTATCACTCTATAGATCAAATGAATCCTGCGTCAAGGGGGTGCGGCGTAATATCGCGACCCCTATGTACGAAGCATGAACAAAATCGATGCTTCCGGCGCCTCCGACCAGAAATATGATACCGATACGGCAATCTTCGTGCCCACCGGGAAAGTGGTGGGTTCAGAACAGTTGCCGGAGATGTCGCGGCGTCTCGGACCCAAGACCCTGTCCGGTCAGTTCGAGTGTCCGTCGGATTTCTGCACCGCTCACATGACGGCAGCCAACCGATTGGGCGGCATCGGCAGGAATAGCCAGAATCTGACGCCCTACTTCCGCTTGATGCCGGGAAAACTGCACTCGAAGGAGTGCGATTACCCTAAGATCAAGCGCAAATCGGGCGGCGAAAGCGAACCCGGCGAACGCGCGAGGAACAGGCCGCCGAACTTCATCGAGTTCAAAAGCCTGCCTGAAATGCGCCTGCCGTCCCCGCCCGCTCCGGCTGTGGTCATGCGCGAAGACATCTCGCCGGATTTCATCCGCGAGGATATCCAGAAGCGGGCATCGGACACCAATCTGCGTTGTGCTTGCTGGTTCTTCTCCACGGGCCGGCTGGGACCGCCCGCCGATGACGGAGAGGAAGATTATTATATTCCGACGCCGGTCCGTGACCGCCTGGTTCAGACTCTTCGGGTCGTCGGATGTGATGGGTCTTACTCCTACGGCACCGTGTTCCGGCACACCCTCGACCTTGAAGGGGCCAGTCCTAATATCCGGCAAATCCTCTATGCCAAACTTGATCCCGACAACCTGCCAAGGATAATCGACGACGTCCTGCTGGTGCCGCTTTATCGTCCAGACCTGCCGCTGAAGGAACGGATGGAACACAAGGTCAGGCTGAACGTCAAAAACTGGACCTCGGATCAGAAAAAGAACTTCCTAAAATTCGCGGAGGCGGCCTGCGAAGCTGCGGATGGGCTGGTCCGTCCCTGGTTTTTCTTTGTCGGACGGGTTTCTCGTAAGCCTGATGGCGTCCCAATCGCCGATCCGGGCTGTGCCCCCAGCGTCTTCGTGCTGCCGTGCGCGATGCCGGAAATCCTGCGGCCTCACTCCGAGGCCGATTGGGAGGAGGAACCGGAAAGTCCGGCAGCACCAGTAGAACCGAATAAGAAACCCTGGACTGAAGACGCCTCGGGACAGGGCGGATTGTTCACCACGTCAGTCTGGTATGTTATGATTTATCGTTTCGTGACAGCCTCTCAATGATCAATAAAGCAAACTCCTCTGGGCTCTTTTGGCGGAGATCAACATACATGACCGTTTTGAGTAGTCCTGGGATAGCTGTATCATCAAATCTGGCTGGAAGTATATATTCCCTGCTGGCTAAAAACGCTTTAGACTGCGCGCTTTCGCGCTCGTGGTTGGTCCATAGCTTCTGGGCATAGGCTTTCGACACAAAAATAACAGTATATTCAGATGACTCCGCATAAATATACCTCAAATATTCGTAGAGATTTTTACCCCATAGCGTTGCTTCTTCAAATTCGTCATAGAATACTTTGACGCCCGCATTCCGGAGAGACGTAGCAACAGTCCTAACATATGTGCGATCTTCGCCGGCGAACGATAATGCGACTTTATACTCATGATTAGATCCGGCCCTGCCTCTGGGCATGATCGAATTGTCCGATATGACCTGCGGCTGCATTTTGATGATTGAGATAGGTGTGGTCTCGGCGGTAGGTTCCACGACCGCGTTGACTGATTCTTGCGGCGGTGCATCGGACCGTTCAACCGAAAATGGCGTCAAAGGGTTATCCGTCAACGATGGACCGAGGCTGGCATGCCGGGCAAAAACCTGAGCGTTGACCGGGGCTTGTCCCTTACTCTTCAGCGTATTGGCTAAGGTGCGAAAATAGGGCGCTTTCGCCCACTGTGGATAGTCGCCAATAACGTAGAGCCTTGTCTTGGCGCGGGTCAGGGCGACGTTCAGGATATTAGGTGCTTTGGCGGCGTACCTTGCGATGGCGCTCGGCCGGGCCGGATCGCATCCGAGAAGCAGAATGACGACGGGCGCCTCTTTGCCTTGGAATGTATGTACAGTACCTATAAACTGGGCCAACTTGGCATCGTCATCGTCACCAGGAATCGCTCTTAGTGCCGCTCGAATTTCGGGTTTTTTGATGAGAAGCTTGCGCAGCCCCTCTTCGACCTTTTTGAACGGCGAGATGACATAGACGTTCGCTTCGTTATTGAGGTTGTACAGTCCAGTGGTCTCTGCGATCCTGCAGATGATCCGAGCTGCCATGTCGCCTTGGGCAGGTATCCAGTGCCCGATTCCGTTGCTGGCTGGCACGTCGATCCAGCAGCTCTCGCCGAGCCACGGAGCATCCTTCCCGATGGTGCCGTAGACCATCATGTTGTCGTAGGCGATGGCATTAGCGACGCTGAACATAGGCTCCAGGCACCGACGATGGACTCGTAGTGGTGCGCCGAGCCACTTCCCGTCTAGCTCTGTGCCAAAGCGGTTAGCGCGATCCGCCAGGACCTGTGTAGAGCAGCGGATGGGATGCCATTCGTCGCCTATCCCACACCGCTTGCGCAGCATGTCTATAGCGTCCTCGGGGATGATGACTACCGGCTCAACCTGCAGTGGGTCGCCGACCACAACGATACGTTTCGCTCGCCAGATACCGCCGGCGGCTGCTTGCGGCGTGGCTTGGCCAGCCTCGTCGATAATAAGCCAACCGAGACTCTCTTCGCCGAGACGGTCGAACATCCGCCCAAAGGATGCGAAGGTCGTGGACACGACAGGGACAACCAGGAATAAGGTGTTCCAAAGCGTCCGCAAATCCTCTGGATCTACCCAGTAGCGTAACGGGTTCCCCGTCAACACCGCTATGATTGAACGAAGGTTGCTGACCACCTCGTTGCGGTTGGCGGCTAGGAACGACTTGTGCAGAGTGACGGCAGCAATGAAGACCTTGTGACGCAGGGTCCATAGTGACTCATCGTGCCAAGGTACTTTCGTCTGTCTAACCTTCTCGTCCAATGAATACACCGCCCAGTCTTTAAGCATCTCCCGGCTGACGCCTAGACGTTCCAGTCTCTGCTCAGTGTCTGCTTTCAACGCACGCAGGCGTTTTGCCTCGACGAGCTGCTTCTTGAGGGTGCTTCTCGTCAGAGCCAGAGACTTGGCAACTGCTTCGACTTCGATCTCGGCTTCCCTGCTCGTTCTCTCGGTCTCGTAGCTTTGGGCGAGGATATCCTGAAGTGGCGGTATAATGTCCCAAATCTCGCTAGCGTGCTCCTTCGTCGCAACGAAAGCCTCCACCGCGGAGGCATGATTCATCGCCCAGATCCTGTTGTCGGATAGTGATTTTTCGGCTCTAACGTTCTCCTCCGCTGCCTCCATTTCCTCTTGTTTCCGCAACGCGACCATTTCCATCATATTCCCGAATCGCTCCTGCCACTCCGCGCGCTTGAAAGGGCGAAAAATGCGTATGAGCCATCCGGGTTCTAAGCGGCGCAGGTTTTCGAATTCCTGTTGAGCAGCAGCGGCCGCGGCCTGCGCCATTTGGTGCTTCTGCTTCGCCTGGCTCAGAGCCGTTTCCCAGTCAGACAGACAGCATTCTGGCCTGGGCCTGATGGCCTCCATCCGTTCCAAGTCACCTTTGGCGGAGTAATATTGACGAAGAATACCCAGGACTCTGACCACCTCGTTCCTTACTTGCGTGGCCTGGTTACTTGCCTGCAGGGCGGCACGGCTGCGGGTCTCATCGGCTTCAAGTGCTTCTTCCAGGCTTCGGACTTGCGTGTCTAATTCATGGAGGAACACATTCGTTTGCCACAGTTCATTGGCACACTCAGCCTGCCGCTGGCGCAGGGCGATCCCGGCTTGGGCGGCGTCGACTGCCGCCCTGTACTCTGCTCGCGCCTGCGCCCACGGCTTTATGGCGTCCCGAGCTAACTCCCGGTCGAGCGCCTCTGGGAAGGAGATAAAAGGGTTCTCCAACTTCCTATGCGACGGCTGCGTCGCACCGGAGCGTCGCGACAAGTTCTCCCTGGATTCCTCAACCTCGCTCTCCGTTCCCCAAAAGCGGGTGGCAAATGCCTCCCGGTTTTCGGTATTACCGAGAACGGCAGCAATTGTCCCCCAAGTCGCTCCTGGGCAACGCTCTTGAGCCTTGATATCCGAGACGGCCAATCCGTCCGAGACATCGGCGAA
The DNA here is from genome assembly GCF_059503625.1 of Skermanella sp. Taxonomy (NCBI): domain Bacteria; kingdom Pseudomonadati; phylum Pseudomonadota; class Alphaproteobacteria; order Rhodospirillales; family Azospirillaceae; genus Skermanella; species Skermanella sp. Next base: position 4,035 of record NZ_JCACHA010000735.1, on the reverse strand, counting down.
GTAGTCGAGCCTGATCTTTACCCCGGACTCCTCTGCGTCGATCGCTTTGGCCGACGGCAACTCACGGGAGACGTTCTCGACCGCGCCGTTGTTGCTCGAGGCCACCACAATCCCGAAGCCATCCAGGTCACCGTGGAGGCCGCAGACCGTGTAGTCCGGAGCTTTGCTGTGGATCTGTCGAGCAGCGCGGAATGCTTCCCTGGGATCCTTGAAGCGTGATAGGTGCTCCGCCCGTTCAGTCACTACTCCGGCGACGATGTCCCGAAGAAGGGTCGTTTTGCCGGTTCCCGGGGGTCCATTGATGGCAAATATGCCTGCCTCAGGCATGAGGTCGCGCATTATACGATTGACCGCGAACTGCTGCGCTAGCACTAACGGCCATCGGGACGGCCAGCACCCGATCGGAAGGTGGGAGGGCATGGTGCTCTCCTGAATATGGCTGCTGCCCGCCTCGGTTCGGAGATCGATGCGCCCCTCCGACAAGTTACCTTGTAGGTACTGTTTGAGCCCCGCACCGACCCTATGCTCCAGAACGGCCTTGCGCACCGCAAGTAGGTCGGCGGCGATGAAACTGTTCAAGATGTCGTTGGTGGGATCCTTTGCCCTAGATTTTTGGCACTGGAACGCCTTTACCCGGACTAGGGACCGCAGACTCTTCATCGGCGTCCAGCCGCACTCCTCGAACACCATTTTTTCAACGGCCCGGAGATCTTCTACGCCCAACGGCCGAAGCTCACCTTTCTTTACCTCTTCGCTGGGTAGAGGAACCAACTTCCGTTCAATGAGCAAGTTGGCGGCCTTTTCCTTGAGGCGAGCCTCGAAGCCGGTTTGTCCATCAAATCCGGAAAAGTCTATATCACGCTCTCGGGCCGCAACTAAACGACCCATAGCCCAAAGCAAGCTTGAGAAAGCAACGCTGCCGATCGGGCGACCGGAGGCATCGGTGTCGATTATGATTGTGGCCGTTTCCCCGCGTGTGTTGCTCGTTTCCTCATCATCGACCTGCAGGAGCACGGCCAACTCCTCTAACAAGTCCGGCATGGAAAGCACGCCGAAGCGAACGGAAAACCGCCATTCCTTATTTGATTGAGTTGGGCGTATCCTTTCTCGGCGGCCGGACTGATTCCACGGAAGCTCTTCTGTGCGGGTGGCATCCCAAATATTCAGTTTAGGATTAACCTTGTCCAACGGTGGGGGCGCCAAAAACTCAAGACAGAGCCAGAAATCAAGAACATCTGTCATTCTCTTGCTATCCAATATCTTAGGAGATTGACCGATATACTTGTTATATTCTGTGGTTATCATGGATTTTCTCGAATTTTATTGAAAAAGATGTATTGCGCTGGAACCAATAGACCGGTTCCCCCAACGAGCGACAGCGACGGCTGATCCGCGAACTCACCTACGAGTTCTGCCGGATGCTGCGTCACTATTTCGAATACCTCAATCATCATGTCGAAGAAGAGGTGGTATTCGAAGCCTACCTCACGAAGGTCCAAATCTTCCTCAGCCACTCGGAATACGATGAAGATGGTGAACGGATCGCGAATGCGATTAGTGATTGGCTCCACAGCAGACACGGACTGCCACGCTTCTTCGACGTGCATGATAGGCCAACAGACCTGCGCATCCACAAAGCTGCGTTTCAACAAGTGCGGGTCAGCACGATGGTAGAATGTTTGCACGGCTTCCGTGAGCTACCTCACTGGAGCATTAATCAGGATTTCACCAGCAGACCGCTCCTCTGAAGGCCTCGCAGGATGAGGGCCGCCGCCTCCGAGCCGCGCCATACTCCCAGCAGCTCACGATTCTCCTGCTCGGTGAGACCATTGTTCAGCCCGTCCGGACCGACGGCCGCCAGTTTGCCGATGATGTCATCATAGCCAGGTCCCTTCTCCTCATCCAGCCGCTCCGGCCAAACCGAATCGCCTAAAATCGCTTTTCCCGCATCACGTACTGAACCGCCATACCCGCCGATCAGGTAGACCGGTTGGCCCTGATCCAGTGATACCAGCACCTCTTCCAAGATGCCGGGCATCAATCCGGAGTAGTCATTGACTTTTCCACCGACCGCGATCCGTCCCCTGCAGGCCCGTTGCATCTCTCGACGCATGCCGGACAGGCTTTGAGCCTTGCAAGCCGCGTCGAATGATGCGGTGTTAACGGACGCCGCCGCGAGACGGTAATCGTCCTGTCGGGGCGTGCCGTCCTGGTCGAGGAATAGCACCAGCGCCGCCGACTCCAATGCCGCGAGCTGCTCTTTCACTTCGTCCCGGGTCCAGGCAGCATGAATATACCAGGGCAGAAAATTTACCAGAGGCTCGGCCTTCGTATCCCGTTTGTATCGCCTGATCGTTTCAGCCAGTAATTCCGTGTAACCGCCCCGGCGAAGGTCGCCACCATAGCCGAAGGCGATACCCATTGACAGTCCCAGTCGAACGATATCCACGACGGTCGCGCTCTGATGCTTGGCGCTGAGCCCCAGCCCGTCGGCATCAGGTGAGTCGGAAATCGAAAGCGCAAGCAACGGCTGAAAACTGGCGTACAGGTCCGTCATGGCGCTACCCCAAGGGAGTTCCGGATCAACAGTTCGGACGGTGTCGAGAGTTCCGTTGTTCCCAAAAGCGAGCTTATGACTTTCCTCTCCGCGTTCCCCAGCGGCGGATCTGGGTAGACGATGTGCTTCACATGTGTATGTGCCAGAACTGTCAACAGTTCCGGCGACCGAGCCATCAGCCGCGTATCATTGGAACTCGCAAGATCGAGCAACCGATCTGATGAAGCTCGCCATGCCAAGTGACGCAATGTTTCATCAAGCAGCTTCGCGACGGCTTGGAAGCCGTACGACTTAATTGCTTCGTCCGCTATGGCCTTGTTCAAACGGCCGTAAGGTATAGGGCAGCAAATTGCGGGAATGTTGCCGAGGTAGGGCATGCTGCGAATTTCACCTTGATGCACGGCATTCAGCACCACAATCGGAACGCCCTTGCTCTTCGCTTCCAAGACCTCAATGCGACACCACTCCCGTCCCGCGAACGCATCGGTCAGTACAACGAGCACGGCACTATCGCCCACTTCATCCCTAATGGCGCCGTCGAAGTCTTCGCCCAACTGGATGGAATTTTTATCAAAAAAGGTGTGCAAACGGGACTCGCTATGCAAGTAAGATTGTAGCGCTTCCCCCAGCAGCGCGCCATCCACCTTGGCATGGCTAATGAAGATCTTGACCGGCGGGTCTTTGCCGGATGTCGGTGGAATTGCGTCCCCATTTTCCAACGCTTCGGCCCAAGGACGCAGCAGGCGGCAGAAGCCATGGGCGAGTTCGGCGCAAAGCTGGGTGAGGCCTGCCTTGTCCATGCGTTTTGCCGCGCTTATCCTTTCCGCCTGCGGGCGAATGTACTTTTCTGGGAGATTCTTGGAGACGGTCATGTTCACGGTGAAAAGGCGCGCACGGCTGCCAGCATTGACGGCGGTTTCACCGACTCCGTTCAGATAGCTGACCCAAGTTGTATCGAGCAGCGCTGTGTCGTCGATGATCGGCACTATCGCGACGCAATCATCCGGACCTAAGGCAATATTCAGCGGAACCGTCAGTCCTCGCGCTGGAGCGCTACGGAAAAAGACCTCCAAGCCGAGTCCGTGATCAAGCCCTGCATCGTGATCACGATAGAAATGACGGAAGATCGCGTGGGCGACGGAAGCGGCTATTTCGCTTTTCGGGTGCCAGACGACCTCAATGCGGAATCTTGGGCGATGAATCATGCACTAACAAATCCAACCAACCATGCTGAAGGATAGTAAACTGATTGCAACCATAATATCAAGGGTATTCACAATCAAAGATAGTGCGCAGACGAAAGATCAATGAATGCGCCGTCGGATTTTAAACTTATCGATAAGGCTATGCGGCATTTATGGCTCGACGCTTGATCGGCTGCGTTATTGCCTTTGAAGTGGTTGGCATCGTGAACAAGAGCAGGGAATACGACCATCGCCGCTACCTGGCGGCGCTTGAAGCACTGCCGCGCCTGCCAT
>NZ_JCACHA010000734.1:0-10689 GCF_059503625.1 Skermanella sp. | reverse complement strand
CGTCAGAGAATTCCGTGACAAGGAGTGCGAGCTTTGACGTATGATATCGAGGCTCTGCGGACAGTCATCGGTCTGTTGAAAGACCCGGCCCTGCTACTCGATCCCAACGGTCGCACGCTTGCCATGAACCGGCGCTCGGCCGAGCTGCTTCGTGCCTGCCCGGAAGCTTTTAGGAAGAAGAATGCCGACGGTGAAAGGTTCTTCGATGGCTTTCCTGCCGATGGCGGCATCCCTTGGGAGACGGCGGCAAGGATCGTGATTACTTCCGGAAAGCCGGTTCATCGTGAGGGCGTCATCCACGGCCGGCGGTTCGACGTCGTGCTGGAACCGCTGGCCGGATCGGATGGGCGGCCCTGCGCCATCCTGTGCCATGCGGTCGAGCAGGCCCGCCCGGAACCGGCCGGGAGCGGCGGCGGCGATGGAGCCGGCCTCCAGTCCATACTCGATCAATTCCCTTACGGTATCTTCTGGAAAGATGCCCATTCCCGGTACGTCGGCTGCAACAAGCCCTTCGCCGATGCGACTGGACTTGCCGATCCCGGTGAAATCGCCGGCTTGTCGGACTTCGACCTCTTCGATCCCGAACTCGCCAGGACCCTGCACCGGGAAGACCAGGAAGTGGTGCGGAGCGGCCGGGTGCTACGCAAGGTGGAACAGCAGGTCACATGGTCGAGCGGCAGGAGCCTGGACGTAGAAAAGCTGAAACTGCCGCTCCGGTCCGGAACGGGAGATATAATCGGCGTCCTCGGCATGGTCGAGGACGTGACGGCCCGGCGGGAAACCGAGGAGCGCCTGAGAGCGGCCAAACAGGAAGCGGAGCGGATCAGTGCCGCGAAATCCAGTCTCTTCGCGGCAGCCAGCCATGATCTGCGGCAGCCGATACAGGCCATGAGCCTGTTCGTCACCCTGCTTGGGAACCGTGTCGCCGATCCGGCGGCCCGCGCCCTTGTCGAGAAGCTCCGGCAGAGCATGACCGAATACACGACGATGCTGGACGCCCTGATGGATTTGTCGAAGCTGGAGACCGAGACGCTCGATCCGGTCATCATGCCGATCCGTCTCCAGGATCTCCTGCGGCGTCTGGACGATGAGTTCGCGCCGCTGGCTGCCGAGAAGGGGCTGCGGCTGACCGTCGTGCCGACCAGCCTGTCCGTTCGCAGCGATCCGATGCTGCTGGACCGGATGCTGAGGAACCTCATCGCCAATGCGATCCGCTACACCGACAAGGGCCGAATCCTGGTCGGCTGCCGGCGGCGCGGAAAATGCGCCTGCATCGACGTCCAGGACACAGGCATCGGCATTCCCGCCGACAAGCTGAGTCATATCTTCCGCGAATTCTACCAGATCGGGCACGACGCTTCCGATGCCAGGGAAGGCGCCGGTCTGGGATTGGCCATCGTGCGCCGGATCTCCGTGACCTTGCATCACGAGGTCAGCGTGTCATCCCGCGTCGGCCATGGGTCGCGCTTCAGCGTCGAAGTCCCGATCGAAGTCAGCCCCGCACCGGTCGCTTCTCATGAGGGATGATCTGCCTAAAATTCGCTCATGCAGTTACTTAAACTTGTCTCACCCTCAAACTTGACTCAAAAAGGCAAGTCAAAGTAGCAATTCGGCATCAATCCAGATATGGAAATGGCAATGCCCGAACCTACCGCATACGATCAATTTTTGCTTGAGCTGATTAACAAGGCCCGCGCCAACCCGACCGCCGAGGCTTCCAGGCTCGGTATCACGCTGAACCAGGGTTTGAACTCCGGCCAGATCTCCACGACCGCCAAGCAGCCGCTCGCCTTCGACGGCGACCTCGTGGACGCCGCCCACAATCATTCGAAATGGATGCTCGATACCGATACCTTTTCACACACGGGCGCCGGCGGATCCAGCTTCACGACCCGCATGAAGGCCGAAGGCTATGTCTTGTCCGGCAGCTGGACGGCGGGCGAGAACATTTCCTGGGGCGGCAGCTCAGGCACGATCAACCAGCTGACGCATACCCAGGCGCGGCACGACTCACTGTTCAAAAGTCCGGGGCACCGCGTCAATATCCTGAACGACAACTTCAAGGAAATCGGCACCGGCGTCGAGTTCGGGAAGTTCGGCGCCTACAACGCGTCGATGGTGACGGAGGATTTCGCCAGGACCGGCACCGCGTCGTTCATCACCGGCGTCGCCTATGACGACCGCAACGACAACAATTTCTACACGCCCGGCGAGGGACGCGGCGGCATCAAGGTTTCGGCGGTTTCCACCGGAACGGCCACTCCGGTCACGGTGACCGACATCACCGGCGCCGCCGGCGGGTACGACATCGCGGTCGCTCCCGGCACCTATAAGGTGACGTTCTCCGAAGGCGGTCTGGCGGCCCCGATCGTTCGAACCGTCACCGTCGGCAGCAAGAACGTCAAGATCGACCTGATCGACGCACCCTCCGCCACGGCCTCTTCCGCCGCGGGCCAGGTCGCCGGCGTCTCGGCTTCCGCTTCCGATGCGCTGGACTTCACGGCACTGGCCGGAAATGCCGGAAAGCACGGCGCAGGGCATCACGCCGGTGCGCTCCACCCTGGGGCCGCTCACGGTCACGACGGCGCCCACCAGACCGCACCCATCGATTACGCCCAAGCCATGCTGGCCCTGATCGGCGTTCCCCGCGGACATCATCAGGACGATTATCTGGCGGCGTAAGCGGGACAATCCGGCAATTGGCCGGTGTAGAGAGAAGCGGCACCCGGCATCGACGCTCCTGCTTGTCGGGTGCCGCTTCGCTCTACACCGACCTACGGCTACCCACTCCCCAAAACAGCCCTGAGGCGCATCAGGCCAGCGCCGCCGCCGTGACTTCCTCCAGGTCGTCGATCCATTCGCTGCCGAAGCGGACCAGCGGCCGGTCCGTTCCGGCGCGTTCGCTCAGCAGGCATAGTTGAATATGCCGGTCGTCGGCGCCGCGGGCGCCCAGGACCATCGTGAAGGTCTCGCCGGCGACCACGTGCTGGAACCGGGACTGAACCGTCCCGTGGGGCAGCGGCGCTATCTGCGGCAGCACGGCGGACGCACTGCGGAAGGCGTAGCCGTGCTCACCCTTGTGGCTTCCCTGGGGCTTGCCGCACTGCCCCAGCGTCGCCTTCGTCGCCTTGATCAGATCGCCGAGACGGGACAGAACAGCCGCGTCGAAGCTTTCGCCGCAGGCGTGCCATAAGCCGCCGTTGCCTTCCAGCAGGGTCGCGATGCCGGCCTCGAACGTGGGGTCGGTGGCATCGACGCCGATGGCGAAGTGCTTGCCCAGCGCCGTGGTGGTGAACATGCCTTCCATCTGCCTGGAACTGAGACGGATATCATGGTCCGCTTGCGTCATATGTTCGTCCTCTGGGTTCGGCCCATCCGGAAGCGGCGCGGCCATCTCCCCGTGGCGGCGCCCCCTTGACCCGCACGCTCCGCGTATCGGGCAGGGGATGACGATGATGCGCCCAAACCTGCCCGGACCGCCAGCCGCAAAGCACCGGGAGCAGGATGTCGGGACCTTGATTCGAGGCTGTGTCCGCCGGGATGCGGCGCCTTTGCTCGATACTTGATCTTCAGCCCAAAATTAGAGCGATGACTTTGTATGCAAAACGGCGGCAGTTTTAATACTTCTGTCATTTAAGATTTGATCTAGATCAATAATGCAAAGACAGCCTTTTTAGGCCGATTTTGTTTAACCAACTTTTTATGTTGCAGTGCAAAATTGCGGCATGGCGCTGAACGCGCCGGGACCTTAAGTCGAAGGGGCATGCGGCTTTCCGGACCGTGAGGGCGAATTCGCGTCGTCACGACCTGGGAGCATGCTCCGAGAGCAAGAAATTGGATCGATATTATGGATACCTTCCAACCGGAAAAGCCCGTCTCAGCCCCAGTCGTTTCGGGACTCCTTGAGAACGTAACCTATGACGAGATCGCCATCGGCCAGACGGCGTCGCTGTCGCGCGTGCTCGACCATAAGGACATCGAGCTGTTCGCCCGGGTCTCCGGCGACACCAACCCCGCCCATCTCGACGCCGCCTACGCGGCGGAGACGATCTTCAAGGGCGTGATCGGCCACGGCATCTGGTCGGCCTCGATCGTCAGCGCCGTGCTCGGCACCTGCCTGCCCGGTCCGGGCGCCATCTATCTGAGCCAGGACCTCAAGTTCCGCCGTCCGGTGAGGCCCGGCGACCGGATCACCGCGACCGTCACCGCCAAGGAAAAGCGCGACGACAAGAAGATCGTCGTCTTCGGCTGCGAAGTCGCCAACCAGGCCGGCGAAGTCGTGCTGAGCGGCGACGCCACGGTGATCGCCCCGTCCCATAAAGTGATCCGCCCGCGCATCCACCTGCATGAACTGCGCGTCCTGGATCATGCGGGACACGACGCCCTGCTGGCGAAGTGCCAGGGTCTGGAACCGATCCGCGCCGCCGTCGTATTCCCGACCGACGAGGTTTCGCTGCGCGGCGCCATTGAGGCGGCGGACGCCGGCCTGATCGTTCCCGTGCTGGTCGGCCCCGAGACCGTCATCCGCGCCGTCGCCGAGCGCCACGGGCTGGACCTGTCGGCCGCCGTCATCGTCCCGGCCGCCGACCCGGTCACCGCGGCGACCACCTCCGTCGCCCTGGTGCGCGATGGACAGGCGGAGGCCCTGATGAAGGGCAACCTGCATTCCGACATCCTGCTGGGCGAAGTGGTCCGCCGGGACTCCGGCCTGCGCACCGGACGCAAGGTCAGCCACGTCTTCGTCATGCACGTCCCCGGCCGGATCAGCCCGCTGCTGGTGACGGACGCCGCCGTGCTGATGTACCCGACGCTGGACGAGAAGGTGGACATCGCGCAGAACGCGATCGACCTTGCCCACGTGCTGGGCATCGACGTGCCGCGTGTCGCGGTGCTGTCCGCCGTGGAGACCGTAAGCTCCAAAATTCCGAGCACGCTCGACGCCGCGTCGCTGACGGTCATGGCGGCACGCGGCCAGATCCGGGGCGCCGTCGTGGACGGTCCGCTGGCTTTCGACAACGCGGTCGATCCGGAAGCCGCCCGCATCAAGGGCATCAAGAGCGAGGTCGCGGGCCGCGCCGACATCCTGCTGGTCCCGAATTTCGAGGCCGGCAACATGGTCGCGAAGGAATTGTCCAAGATCGCCCAGGCCGACGGGGCCGGCGTCGTGATGGGCGCCCGCTGCCCGATCGTGCTGACCAGCCGGTCGGACGACGAACGCACCCGCGTCGCGTCCTGCGCCGTCGCCGTCCTGGTCGCCCATGCCCGCAGGGGCGCCTGAGCCCTTCGGTTCCTCCGACCCCGGCGCCGTTCGCGGCGCCCCCGAATTCTCAAGACCCCGACACTTTCAGACCCCGACACTTTCAGACTAGGAGCCTAGCGATGCCTGACACCATCTCCCCCGCCGTCGGCGCTGCCGTTCGCGCCGTCCGCGTTCCCGACCTTTCCGGCAAGCGCGGCCTGGTCGTCGGCATCGCCAACGCCAGCAGCATCGCCTATGGCTGCGCCAAGGCTTATCGCGACCTGGGCGCCGAACTGGCGGTGACGTACCTGAACCCCAAGTCCGAGCGCTTCGTGCGCCCGCTGGCCGAGGAACTGGATGCGTCGATCGTCATGCCCTGCGACGTCACGGCCGAGAACGAGCTGGAAGCCGTCTATGCCGAGATCGATCGCACCTGGGGCAAGCTCGACTTCATCCTGCACTCCATCGCCTTCGCGCCGATGCAGGACCTGCACGGGCGGGTGATCGACTGCTCGCGCACCGGCTTCATGAACGCCATGGACGTCTCGTGCCATTCCTTCATCCGGATGGCCAGACTGGCCGAGCCGCTGATGGAGAAGGCCGGCGGCGGCAGCATGCAGACCGTGTCCTATTTCGGCGCCGAGAAGGTCGTCGAGCACTACAACATCATGGGGCCGGTCAAGGCGGCGCTGGAAAGCGTCACCCGCTATCTGGCGGCCGAACTGGGTCCCAAGGGCATCCGCGTCAACACGCTGAGCCCCGGCCCGCTGGCGACCCGCGCCGCTTCCGGCATCGACCATTTCGACGACCTGATGGTCAAGGCGACGGAGCGGGCTCCGACCCATCACCTGACCACCATCGAGGAAGTCGGTTCCTACTCCGCGTTCCTGGCGACCGATGCCGCCAAGTCGGTGACCGGCCAGCTCGTCTATATCGACGGCGGCTACAACATCATCGGTTGAGCTGAGATCATGACCTCCCAGACCACTTTCCCCGAAGCTCACCTCCCCGACGCCGCCGCGATGTCGGAAGCCCTGAGCCAGATCGTCGAGCACGGCAATCACATCCTGGCCGAGGCGGCCGGCAAGGCCGGGTCCGGCGGAAAGGTCTCATCCGATCCGCTGCACATCGGCGACGTGGCGCTGGCCGCCGCGCGCTCGGTGATGGCCGATCCGTTCCGCATGCTGGCGGCGCAGACCGACCTGCTGTTCGATTGCGGCAGGCTGTGGCGCAACACGGCGCGCCGCCTGCTGGGGGAGGCGCCCCTGCCGGTCATCGTGCCGGACAAGGGCGACCGCCGCTTCTCGAACGCCGACTGGACGGAGGTCGCTGCCCTCGACAACGTCAAGCAGCTGTACCTGCTGTGGTCCCGCTTCCTGACCGACAGCATCGGCGACGCCAAGGCGCTCGACCCGCACATGGCGCGCAAGGTCCAGTTCTATACGCGCCAGCTGATCGACACCCTGGCTCCGACCAACAGCCCGCTGACCAACCCCGAGGTGCTGCGCGCCACGGTGGAGAGCGGCGGCCTGAACCTGGTGCGCGGCATCCAGCACATGCTGGAGGACATGGACCGCGGCCATGGCCGGATGTCGCCGAAGATGACCGATTTCGACGCCTTCCAGGTCGGCCGGAACATCGCGACGACTCCCGGCAAGGTCGTCTACCAGAACGACCTGATGCAGCTGGTCCAGTACACGCCGACCACGGCTGATGTGAACAAGCGTCCGCTGCTGATCGTGCCGCCCTGGATCAACAAGTTCTACATCCTGGACCTGCGCGAAAAGAACAGCTTCATCAAGTGGGCGGTCGATCAGGGCCATACCGTCTTCGTGATCTCCTGGGTCAATCCGGACGGGCGGTTCGCCGCGAAGAGCTTCGAGGACTACATGCTCGAAGGTCCGCTGGACGCCCTCGACCAGATCGGGAAGGCGACCGGGGAGAGGTCGATCAATGCGGTCGGCTATTGCCTGGGCGGCACGCTGCTGGCGTCCACGCTGGCCTACCTGAGCCGCAAGGACGGCGGCAAGGACCGGGACCGCATCGCGTCGGCGACCTTCTTCACGACCATGACGGACTTTTCCGACGTGGGCGAGATGTCGGTCTTCATCGACGAGGAGCAGATCTCCAGCATCGAAGCCGGCATGGCGGAGAAGGGCTATCTCGACGGCTCCGCCATGGCGTCGTCGTTCAACATGCTGCGCGCCAACGACCTGATCTGGTCGTTCGTGGTCAGCAGCTACCTGCTGGGCAAGGAGCCGCTGCCGTTCGACCTGCTGTACTGGAACAGCGACAACACCCGCATGCCGGCGGCCATGCACAGCTTCTACCTGCGCAACATGTACCAGAAGAACCTGCTGGCGAAGCCGGACGCCGTCACGCTGGCGGGCGAGCCGATCGACCTGCGCCGGATCGAGACGCCGTGCTTCTTCCTGTCCGCCCGCGAGGACCACATCGCCCCGTGGAAGTCGACCTATGCGGCGACCCAGGTGTTCGGCGGGCCGGTCAAGTTCGTGCTGTCGGCGTCGGGCCATATCGCCGGCGTCGTCAACCCGCCGGCCGCCAACAAGTACTGCTACTGGACCGGCGCCGACCTGCCGGCGGCTCCCGACAGCTGGCTGGAAGGTGCGGCCCGCACCGAAGGCTCGTGGTGGCCGGAATGGAACGCCTGGGTCGGCGGCTACGGCGAGGGCAAGGTGCCGGCCCGCCAGCCGGGGTCCGGCGAACTGCCCGTGCTGGAAGACGCGCCGGGCAGCTACGTGGCGGCTCGAATCGAATAGCCGCTTTCTCGCATGGCGGCCTTGCCGGGGGAACTCCTTGGCATCGCCGGCATCCGGGCTAAATGGATGATGTCGCCGCTCCGGCGCCCGTGACACGGCGCCGGAGCGGCTTCGTTTTCAAGGCAGCGTAGCAAGCGAATGTCGGAAGCAATTGTCAGGGATCGTATCGAACGTGCGTGAGAGAGGTCAGGGAGTTCCGCTATCCGATCTGATGGAGCCCCTGCTGGGAGCATCGGACGGAAACGACGGCGAGGTGCTGGATGCCGTCAACCTCGTGGCCGAAGCCATCGCGGCATTGGGCATCACGGTGACCGACGCGCAGGGGCACCCGCTGCCCGGCGTCACCGACACCGTCGCCGTGCTGGCCATGCTTCAGCAGTACCGGCAGCAGCTTGTCCGCCGGGGCCGGATGGAGGACGCCGTCGGCCTGGGCGATCTGGCGAAGCGGATCGCCGCACTGAAGTAGAAGTGCGGAGTCCGATCGGACGGTAATCACTTTTAAAAGAATTCGTCCCAATATGCCGACGCAACAACTGAGGGCGTCGTCGTGGGGTTTTCGTCGATCCGGCATATTCCCGTTTATCTTGAAGCTGACATGGCGGCGCCGATCGCCGCATGCTCGATGAGCAAGGCGCGGATACTGATCAATGACTACGCGGCAAAGCTTGGGGCGATCAACGGCCGGTCAGGCCTGTCCATCGTTTCCGCCGATATTCTCAAGGACCATGTCGGGCCGCTTCTTCAACTGATTTCGCCGGCGGCGGCGGGAGCTTCGAAGTCGGCGGAAGGCGATGCGCCGGTCCCGTCCCATCGTCCCATGAACGACCGCGAGGTGATGGAGCTTCTGGTGGAAGCCGCCGACCTGACGCGCGATGCCGTCGGCGGCTTGAGCGAACGGACCATCGCCGAGCTGCGCGAGATCAGGCAAAGGCTGTCGGATGCCGTCCCCGGCATGACCTTCCCGCGCCCGACCGCCGGCCCGGTCGCCAGCAAGCTGAACCAGTTGCTTCAGATCTTCAGTCAGGCCCAATCCGACAGGAAGCTGGACGACGTGGCCACGATCAGGAAGATTCAAGCCCTGACGTGGTGACCGAAGCCGAAGCCGGGTGAATGGCGAAGGACGAAGACAGCCAGAGCGAAGACGGACGCATCCGTGTCCGCGTCCGTGGACAGGTCCAGGGCGTCGGTTTCCGGCCGCATGTCTTCACGCTCGCCCGCCGCTTCGGCCTGACCGGCTGGGTGCTGAACGACGCGGAAGGCGTCCTGCTAGAGGTGCAGGGGGCTGCGGCCGCGGACTTCCTGACAGCGCTGACGGCCGAAGCGCCGCCGCTTGCCCGGATCGACGCGGTGGAGGTGGAGCCTGTGCCCTTGCTGCCCGGCGAGAGCGGGATCGAGATCCGGCACAGCCGGACGGGCGGCGGCATGGCCACGGGCATCGGTCCCGATGCCGCGGTCTGCCCGGACTGTCTGGCGGAACTGTTCGACCCCGCCGACCGCCGCTACCGCTACGCCTTCCTCAACTGCACCCATTGCGGCCCGCGCTACACGATCACGCGCCGGCTGCCCTACGACCGGCAACAAACCTCGATGGCCGGGTTTCCGCTATGCCCGGCCTGCGCCGCCGAATACGGCGATCCCGCCGACCGCCGGTTCCACGCGCAGCCCACGGCCTGCCCGGCCTGCGGGCCGCGCCTGTCGCATCCGCCGGAGGAGATCCTGGACCATCTATCCGCCGGGCGGATCGTCGCGATCAAGGGCCTGGGCGGCTTCCATCTGGCCGCCGACGCCGCCAGTGGCGATGCGGTCGAGCGGCTGCGGCGGGTCAAGCAGCGGAACGGCAAGCCCTTCGCCCTGATGGTCGCCAACGCGCGGTCGGCCGCGCGGTTCGTCCACCTGGACGCCGATGAGCGCCGGCTGCTGGAGAGTGCGGCCCGGCCCGTCGTGCTGCTGCGCCGCCGGGCCGATGCGCCGCCCCTGACACCCGTAGTATCTCCCGCCATAGCGCCCGATCTGGCATGGCTGGGCGTCATGCTGCCCTACACTCCCCTGCATTACCTGCTGTTCCACGAGGCCGCCGGACGGCCGTCCGGTACCGGATGGCTGGACGAGGTTCAGGATCTGACGCTGGTCATGACCTCGGCCAATCCCGGCGGCGAACCCCTTGCGATCGGCAACGAGGAGGCGCACCGGCGGCTGGCCGGCATCGCGGATGCCGTGGTCGACCACGATCGCGACATCGTGGTCCGGGCGGACGACTCGGTCGTGCGGATGGTGGCGGGCGCTCCCGCCTTTCTGCGGCGCGGCCGGGGGTTCGTGCCGGTGCCGATCCGGCTTCCCCGCGCCGTTCCGCCGGTTCTGGCGGTCGGCGGGCACCTGAAATCCACGGTCTGCGCGACGCGCGGGAGCGAGGCGTTCCTGTCGCAGCATATCGGCGATCTGGACAACGCGGCGACCGTGGACTTCCTGGAGGAGACCGTCGGTCACCTGCTTCATGTGCTCGGGGTGGAGCCGGTGGCGGTCGCCCACGACCTGCACCCCGATTTCCACTCCACCCGCTTCGCCGAACGGCTCGGCCTGCCGGCGGTCCCGATCCAGCACCATCATGCCCATGTCGCGGCCGTGCTGGCGGAACATGGGGTGGAAGGACCGGCGCTGGGGCTGGCGCTCGAC
>NZ_JCACHA010000733.1:0-10725 GCF_059503625.1 Skermanella sp. | reverse complement strand
CCCAGCGCCGCCGCTATCGCGACCTCGTAGTCGGGGGCGACCGTCACCGCGTCGATCAGCGGCGGGAACAGGTCGCCGGAGCCGGATTCCAGCAGCTCCGCCAGGGCCGACGCTTCCGCCTTCAGCTTGGCGCGGGCGCCGTCCGCCGCCTGCTGGACCTCGCGCAGGCGGGCTTGCGCCGTTTCGGACGTCGCCTTGGCCTGCTCGGCCGCTTCGGCCCGCTCCCGCGCCATCTCCAGCGCTTCCTCGGCGGCGGCGACGGCTTTCTCCGCCGCTTCCATGTCGGGACGGGACGCGATTTCCGCTTCCAGCGCCGCGCGCTGGCGCTTCTGCTCGTCCAGCCGCCTGGTTGCGGTGGCAAGCCGCTGATCGAGTTCGCCGGCCTGCCGCAGAAGGGCGACGCGGCGGCCCTCGTCCGCTGCCGTCCGCTCCGTCAGCGCCGTCAACTCGCGGTCGAGCGCTTCGACCGCCTCACGGGCCTCTTCCAGCGATTCGCGGGCGGACTCCTCGACGGCGGCTTCGTCGCCCTGTTCCTCGACCAGCGCCTCCCGCTCGTCGGTCAGGCGGGTCAGCGCGGTCCCGGCGTCTTCGGCCAGCGAACGTTCGCGGGCAAGGTCGGTGGCGACCTGGGCAAGCCGGCGCTGGTTGGCGTTGCGCGCCTCGGCGACGCGCTTTTCCTCCGCGTCCAGCGCCTCGCGCGCGATCACCAGCCGTTGCAGCGCCTGGGCGGCCTGGGCTTCGGCCTGCCGCAGCTTCGGCAGGCCCTCGGCGTCGGCTTCGCGCTGGGTGGTCTCCGTCGCCACCGCCTGCATGTGGTCGCGGACGGTCACCTCGGCATCGTTGAAGGCAAGGCGGGAGTTCGCCAGCGCCCCTTCCGCCGCGACCCAGCGCAGGTGGAGAAGCACCGCTTCGGTCTTGCGGATCTGCTCGCTGATGGTGCGGTAGCGCGATGCCTGCCGCGCCTGCTTCTTCAGCGTGCCGAGCTGGGCGTCCATCGTCACGATGACATCGTCCAGCCGCAGCAGGTTGGCTTCGGCCGCCTTCAGCCTCAGCTCCGCCTCGTGCCGGCGGGAGTGCAGGCCGGTGATGCCGGCCGCTTCCTCCAGCAGGACCCGCCGCTCGGTCGGCTTGGAGTTGATGATGGTGCCGATGCGGCCCTGGCTGACCAGGGCAGGGGAGTTCGCGCCGCTGGCGTTGTCGGCGAACAGCAACTGGACGTCGCGCGCCCGCACCAGCTTGCCGTTGATGCGGTAGTCGGACCCCGAGCCCCGCTCGATCCGCCGCTGGATGTCCAACTCGTCGAAATCGTTGAAGCCGGCGGGAGCGGTGCGGGACGTGTTGTCGACGCCCAGGCAGACTTCGGCGATGTTCCGGGCGGGACGCTTGTCGGTCCCGCCGAAGATCACGTCGTCCATGTCGTCGCCGCGCATCTTCTTGGCCGAGGTTTCCCCCATGACCCAGCGCAGCGCCTCGACGAGGTTGGACTTGCCGCAGCCGTTGGGACCGACGATGCCGGTCATGCCCGGCTCGATCACCAGCTCCGTCTGGTCGACGAACGACTTGAAGCCGGAAATCCGGAGCTTTACGAACTGCACGGCGCGGCCGACCCCAATCCAATCATGCTAGAAGACGCCCGGTTCCCGTCAGGAACCGAGCTTGTCGATCACCCGCGCGAACTCGGCGATCGGCTGGGCGCCGACGATCTTCTCGACGGTGTCGCCGCGCATGATCACGAAGGTCGGGGTGGACTGGACCTGATACTTCTGCTCGGCTTCGAGCCGCCGCTCGATCAGCTTGTTCGCCAGCGCCTCGTTGGCGAGGCATTCCTTGAACTGCTGGTCGCCGACGCCGGCGAGCTTGCCGGTCTGGGCCAGGGCCTGGGCCGGATCGCTGGCGCCCGCCCACTTGTTCTGGCTTTTGAACAGCACGTCGAGGAAGCCGAAATACCGCTCCGGGTTGGAGCAGCGGGCCAGCATGGAAGCCTGGAGCGCCGCCCGGTCGAACGGGAAGTCGCGGAACACCAGCTTGACCTTGCCGGTGTCGATATAGTCCTTCTTGAGCTGCGGCAGCGTATTGGCGTGGAAGGTGGCGCAATGCGGGCAGGTCAGGGAGGAGTATTCCAGGATCGTGATCGGCGCGTTGGGATCGCCCAGCACGCGCTCGCTCAAGGGGTCGTTCTTCTCGGCGGCCTGGGCGACCTGGGTGCTGGCTTTCGCCTGCGCCTGGGCCAATTGGGCCTGGACCACCTGGGTCGGTTTTGGCGTCGAATCGGAGTCAGACGGCGACGCGGCGTCGGCCGAAGCGGCCGCGATTACTTCGGGTGCCGGCCTTTCCTTGGCTATGACGCCCGTGTTCATGAAGCCGATACCGGCTCCGGCTGCGACCACGGTGACGATGGCCAATCCCAGCATATAGCGGCGCAAGCTGCCCTCCTGCATACAAGAGCTAGTGAGTATAAGGGTTGCCTACCCGATCGGGCAAGCTTTGGACGGATGAAAGGGTTGGATCGCGGGGGTTAAGGGGCGTTCGGGTCAACGGCTATTCTTGGCATAGACCGCGCGTCCCAGGCGGGCCAGCGATTCGCGCAGGTCCTCGTCCTCGATGGGACTGGTCGCATGCAGGATACCGGCTTCCTCTTCCGGCGTCATCGGACGCTGGACCTTGGGGCGGCGCGGCGCTCCGGGGATCGGTCCCTGGATGAGCCTGATCCGGGCGATGGCCCGGTAGCCGAAGAAAGCGTTGATCCGCTCGATCAACTGGGGTTCGGCGTGCTGGACGTCCAGGGCGGCCGATCCTGAAACCTTGAGGTGTAATGTCGCACCCTCCTTCTGACCGGGAGGGAAGGCCAGTTTCTGCGGCAGGGTGCTGCGGGCAAGCTCCGGCCCCATGATCGTCGCCCAGTCCGTGATCAGGGTGCCGAACGCCATGCCCTTCTTGCCCAGCGCCTTTCCGGCGACCTTGGGCACGATGCGGGCTAGCGGGCGGGGGGCTGACATATGGGTGTCTCCGAAGCGTTGGTGAGATGGTTGACGGGGTAGGGTGGGTTGTTGCGGGGTCGAGACTATTCTTAACGAAACAATTGATAAAGCACCTGTTGCCGGGCAACAACACCTCATGACGCTTCAGACCGAACCAACGCTATTTCCTCCCAAATCGGCCAGACCGATGGAACCTGCCGAACTGGCCCGTTCCATGCTGGACTGGTACGACAAGCACCGCCGCGTCCTGCCCTGGCGGGCGCTTCCCGGCAAAACAGCCGATCCTTACCGCGTGTGGTTGTCGGAGATCATGCTCCAGCAGACCACCGTCGCCACCGTCGGACCCTATTTCGAGGAGTTCCTCCGGCGCTGGCCGACCGTAGCCGATCTGGCGGCGGCCGACCTGGACGCCGTCCTTCATGCCTGGGCCGGGCTTGGCTATTACGCGCGGGCTCGCAACCTGCACAAGTGCGCCAAGACGGTTGCCGGGCAGCATGGCGGCGTCTTCCCTGATAATGAGGAGCAATTGCGGCAACTTCCAGGCATCGGCGCCTATACCGCCGCCGCCGTTGCCGCCATCGCCTTCGACCGCTGCGCCACCGTGCTTGACGGCAATGTCGAGCGGGTCATGTCGCGGCTGTTCGCCGTGGAGGAACCGTTGCCCGGCGTCAAGCCGAAGCTCCGAGCGCTGGCCGATACGATCACGCCTGAGCGCCGCCCCGGCGACTACGCCCAGGCGGTGATGGACTTAGGGGCCACCGTCTGCATCCCGCGCCGGCCGCGCTGCGGGCAGTGTCCGTGGCACGACGGCTGCGCCGCGCGGGCGGGCGGCATCGCGGAGACCCTGCCGCGTAAGGCCGCCAAGGCGGAGAAGCCGATTCGGCGCGGCATGGCGTTCTGGCTGATCAACCCGGAGGGATCGGTGCTGCTGCGCCGCCGCCCCGAAAGCGGCCTGCTCGGCGGCATGATCGAGGTGCCGTCGAGCGACTGGCTGGAGCGGGCGGCTCCCGGACTGGATGCCGTGCAGGCGCAGGCGCCGGTCGAGGCGGCGTGGCGGATGCTGCCGGGACTGGTCCGCCATACCTTCACCCACTTTCACCTTGAACTTGACCTCGCGGCGGCGCGATTTGGGCCGGAGGACGGCGACGGCTGGAAACGGGCCGACGGGATCTGGGTGCCGGTGGACCGCCTGTCCGAGCACGCGATCCCGACGGTGATGCGGAAGGTCGTCCGCCACGCATTGGGCGCGGTGTAAGATTGGGATTGGGGTGAACGATGCGGATTCACGGCTTGGTCTTCGCAGTGCTGGCGCTGCTGGTGTCGAATCCGTACGGCGCTTGGGCGGACGGCAATGCTGCCAGATCCGTTGACCTGGAACTGGTGCTGGCGGTCGATGCGTCGGGCAGCATCACGACCGGCGCGCTGGAGTTCCAGTTGCGCGGCCATGCCGCCGCCTTCCGTGACCCCCAGGTAGCGGACGCGCTGACGGTCGGCGGCAACAGGGCGATAGCGGTGACGCTGGTCCAGTGGGCCGGGCCGAATACGTTGGAAACGGTGGTGCCCTGGACCCGGATCGCCGATCCGGTCGATGCCAAGCGGTTCGCCGACAGCATCGCCGACATGACGCGCCCGCCGCGCGACGGCAGCACCGCGATGGGCAGCGCCATCGACCGGGCGGTGGACCTGTTCGACGGCAACGGCTTCACGGCGCCCCGGCGCGTGATCGACATTTGCAGCAACGGCTTCAGCAATGCCGGCGTCGATGTGTCCGGCGCCCGCGACCGCGCGGTCGCGCGGGGCGTGACCGTCAACGCGCTGGCGATCCTGGACGAGTACGACTGGCTGGAGGAGTACTATGTGGAAAGCGTGATCGGCGGACCGTTCGCCTTCGTCCGCACGGCGGAAAGCCGCGACAGCTTCGCGAACGCCATCCTGCACAAGCTGGTCGAGGAAATCTCAGGCGTGCCGGGCGGGGACACCAAGGAAGAAGAACTGGCGGCGCGGTAACGCCGCCTCGTTCCCCGTCAGCCCCTCAGACCTGCTTCCGCTCGATCTCGACGCCGATGCTGGCGGCTTCGGGGAAGACGTCCAGCTTTTCGACCCGCACCGTGGCGATCTTGACGCGGCGGTCGATCAAGCAGCGGTCGGCGATCCGCTCGGCCAGCGTCTCGACGAGGTTGACGTGGCCGGCGTTGACGATTTCCCGGACCGACGCGATCATGGTGTCGTAGGACACCACGTCGGCAAGGTTGTCGGTCGGCGGGCCGGGCCGCAGCTCGACCTTGAGGTCGAGGTTGACGCGGACGCGCTGGGGCCTGTCGCGCTCGTGGTCATAGGCGCCGATCATCGCATCGAGCACCAGATCACGGACGAAGACATGGGTGAGGGGGCGGTCGGCGGCGGGACGGGCCACCGGTGCGACGACTTGGGCGAAAAGCTTGTTCATGGCGCGCTGATTTATCATCCCCATACCCCCGAAGCCAAGCGTCGCCTGTGAAACAATTAAGAGTGCGCTAGCAATGCAGCTCTGCGAGAACTTTCTGTCGCAGCATGTCGATCGGCCGCAACTCCTCCGAAGTGGCCTCGAAGTGCCAGAAAGTCCAGCCGTTACACGCAGGCAATCCTTGCATCGCCGCTCCGACCTGATGGATCGAGCCGCAATGGTTGCCCAGATGGTTGGTGCCGATCAGCATGCCGTCGGCCCGGACATGGGCGGTATGCTTGCGCCGCTGGTCGAACAGCGTCGTCCCCGGATGCAGCAGTCCGCGCTCGACCAGCCAGCCGAACGGCACGCGCGGCGCCTGACGCTTGGTCGGGGCGTAGAGCAATTCCTTGTCCGGAGCCTCGCTGACGGCGGCGATGCGGGCATTGGCGATCTGGGCGTACTGGTGCTCGCGCTCCACCCCGATCCATGACCGGCCGAGCCGCTTGGCGACCGCTCCCGTCGTGCCCGTGCCGAAGAACGGGTCCAGCACCACGTCGCCCGGCTTGGTCCCGGCCATGATGCAGCGATAGAGCAGCGCTTCCGGCTTCTGGGTCGGGTGCGCCTTGTTGCCCTCGGCGTCCTTCAGCCGCTCCGGCCCGGTGCAGAGCGGGAACAGCCAGTCGCTCCGCATCTGAAGGTCGTCGTTGAGGCTCTTCATCGCCTCGTAGGCGAAGTGGTACTTGGCGTCCTTGGACTTGGCGGCCCAGATCAGCGTCTCATGGGCGTTGGTGAAGCGCCGGCCCCGGAAGTTGGGCATCGGGTTGGTCTTGCGCCACACGATGTCGTTGAGCACCCAGAACCCGAGGTCCTGGAGGATCGAGCCGACCCGGAAGATGTTGTGATAGCTGCCGATCACCCACAGCGACCCGTCGTCCTTCAGCGCGTGCCGCGCCGCCGACAGCCAGTCGCGGGTGAAGCGGTCATATGTGGCGAAGTCGGCGAACTTGTCCCAGTCGTCGTCCACCCCCTCGACCCGCGAGTGGTTCGGGCGCAGCAGGTCGCCGCCCAACTGGAGATTGTAGGGAGGATCGGCGAAGACCATGTCCACAGAGCCGGCCGGCAGGCCGTTCATCACGGTGACGCAGTCGCCGACCAGGATGCGGTTTTGGTGCAAGGGAACCACGGTCGGTGATGCCTTGGCGAGGGGCCTGCTGAGGGCCTTGGGGGAAAGTGCTTGACTCATCGGCGCAAGATGAGTCGTGCGCGAATCCGCGTCAATCCTTATTTGCGGGTTGTCGAGTCGTAAACGTTTTTAGATCATGCCGTCGCCGCCAGCACAGCCTTGACGGGACCGAAACTGCGCCGGTGATGCGGCGTGATTCCCAATGAAATCAGCGCCTTGCGGTGTTCGATCGTTGGATACCCGGCATTTCTCTCCCAACCGTAGCCGGGATAGGCCAGCGCCAGTTCGGCCATGATCCGGTCGCGTTCCACCTTCGCAACGACCGACGCGGCGGCAATCGAGAGCGACGCGGCGTCGCCGCCCACGATGGTACGCATGGCGCAGCTCAGGTCGGGCGTCTTGTTGCCGTCGATCAGCGCCACGCCGGGGATGATTCCCAGCCCCTCGACCGCCCGCTTCATGGCCAGCAGACTCGCGTGTAAGATGTTGAGCCGGTCGATCTCCCCGACATTGGCCATCCCGACCGCGACGCGGCAGCACCCCACTATCAGCGGCGCCAGCTCCTCCCGCAGCTTCGGCTTCAGCAGCTTGCTGTCGTTGACCAGGGCCGCCAGGGCCGGCGGCAGTCCTTCCGGCGGCAGGATGGCGGCAGCGGCCACGACGGGACCGGCCAACGGACCGCGCCCGACTTCGTCGACGCCGCAAACGATGATGCCGGTGCCGTAACCGGCGGCGATTTCATGGGAAAGATCGGGCATGGGGGAGAGCGCTTCACAGCCGTTTGCAGGAAAAATCGGAAGGGTGGTGTCGCAGACGGGACACACCCCAGGGTACCCAAAAGGGTATCACCCAAAACACGGCTGTGAGGTAGCATGTATGAAGCTACACATTAGCATCGTAATTGATCAAGACCCTGCGAAGGGTGACATTTCTAGGACATCAACCGAGGGCGCTGCGATGGGTGGAATGCTGGAGACGATCGAGATCGGCGAAGAACTTGAAGAGGAAGACCTTGATATTGGCCAAGCCGACCTGCTGACGCAGGCGCAGAAGTTACTTCTGCGCTTGGTGTTGCAGGACGACCCGGCGGAACTCCGCCGCGTGGCGTCGCGCTATCTGGCCGACAGCATGTCCCCGGCGGCAGTGCGTGCGGCGCTTGGGCCGGAGCATGTGATGTAGGGCAGTGGGGAAAGGGGCGGGCCCGCGTGGTGACCTTGCCCTCGTCCATCGCTTCAAGCTCTCGAATATACCTTGCAGGATATCAATTCAAAATCCGTCCAAAGTGGCAGCCTCCTGGCAGGGCGGGAGCAAAGGGAAAGGGGTCGATGGATCGATGAGGCGGATCGCACCGTCAGGCGGCGACGGGGAGGCGGAAGCGGGCTGCTGGCGTTGGCGTCAATGCCGGCGTCAGCGCCGCCATGGCGGTTGAGGCGAGGAGGGAACTGGCGGCGGGTGGTTTGGGGAGGACACGGGACAGGTCACTAACTGGGGTCACTACCGGGGCCGGCAACGCTTTAGCCTTGGGTGCGATCACCTTGGCAGACTGGGGGAGGGCGTCGAATTCCTCCTCCGGATCGCAGGCGAGGTCTTCCTGATCGGCGTCGGGGTGGCGCTGGTTGAGGTTGTAGTGGTGCGCGATGCGCCGGTCCTGGATGACGCCGCGCAGCTTCAGGCGGAACTCGATGGCGCGGAGCGCCAGACCGCAGCTTTTCTTTTCCATCGCGTCGGTGATGATGTCGCCGACCAGAACGGCAGCTTCGTCGAGCAGGGTCTGATGGTCAGCCCGGCGGCTGGCGCGGAACTGCTGGACCCGGACGCGGATTTCCGGCTGGCTCATCAGGAAGGCGCCGCGCTGCTTGGCGCCTTTCGCCGAGTATCCCGCGCGCCGCGCGGCCTCCGCCCCGCCTACGTCGCAGGCCATGGTCTGACAGAAAGCCTCCTGCCGGTCGGTCAGGCGGATGACGGGCGGAGCGGAGGCGGGAACTGGCGGCATGGCGGGGACTCTTCGGCAGGAGAAATAGGAACGTCAGGGGAAATTTATCCTAATAGCGGCGTGAGACGCAAGCATGTTCATGCAACTCTGTCCGTTAAGTACCCTGCTGTAGCCCTGATCTCTCCTCCAAGGGGAACCTTGGGGAGAGATCAGGGGTAGGGGGCACCGCCCCATGCTTGCATCGATTCGAGGTGGGAGTTCCAGCGGAAATCAGAAGTTGAAGAGCGCGTGCTGGATAAACAATGCTTGGTTTGAGCCAGCCGGCTCCCAGTACCTGCTGAATGAGTCAGTGCACTAGTTCATCGGCGTGCAAAATAGGTTTCAAGCGCTTCTACCGTAAACTTGGCGGAGATGTAGGACCCATAGGGCTGCAACTTGTCATCCTTGTTTCCACCAGCCAGATCAACGACAACCTTCGCGCATAATATGTCGGGTTTGCAATGCGCAATATGGGCTGCACGATGCAGTGCAAAAATCTCCATGTCGAGGCCTGAGACGCGGCGATGATGGGGTGCGACCTGCTCCATGTATTTCTCGCTTGCAATTACGGCAGACCCGCTGGTGAAGGTGGCAAGCGTGGGCGCACTCATAGTGGTTGGTCGATCAGATTTCCACCCCATTTCTAGGCGGGAGAGAATCGTGTCGTCCTCAATTAACTCTCGAACGACATTCCGCACATCCTCAGAAATCGGTATCTGATAAGGTTCTTGGGAGAACCCATCATCGGTCCATTTCCCTGATTGGTATTCGTACGCTAATTCGGAAATGAGAAGTTGCCCCAGTTGGGCTCTGCCATTAAAACCAGCGCACATGCCAGACATCGCCACGATTTTTGGCTTGAACTTTTCAATACAGGTTGCCGCCGCAGCCGCTGCATCGACTATGCCCATGCGCGGAAGTTCAATGACTGAACCCCTCCTACCTGATACAGTGATGTCGTATCGTGTCAAGTTCTCCTTGAATACTGCCCGCCCGTTTAGCTGCGGCATTGCCGTGTAGGGAGAACGTTCCGGTCGGAGTGCGCAAAATATTAGAAAATCCATGAGCTCAGAGGACTGGTTTTGCACAATCACAAGTTTTAGGGTGTTCTTCCATATCTCTTTTTGGTTGAAGTCGACGAGCATGCAGCCTCGCCCCTCAAAGTCGCCTCTGAAGGCTTCAAACTCTTCAGGATAGGAACTGATCGCAAGCAGTTTGACTCGGCCACCACCAGCCTTCTCGACCGCCTGCAGAACGCCTATACCGTTGGTATCGGGCGAGGCGTTTTCATAAGCCGGTATCCTTAGGTCAATGATGCAGATCGAAACCGAGTCATCGAATGCGACCATGAACCCAGCCATGCTGGACGCCGTCACGATATTGTCGTTGCCAACATCCAGAGAGCGCAGATACTCAACAATCTCGTCTCGTTTATTGTCGCTATCTTCCGTTATGAGAATCTTCATGTTGCCTTCTTTAAGAGATTAGTTAGTTTAACGTTATTAGTAGGCGATTTATACTTATACAGTACGCCGCCCACCACATTCTGATTGTACCTCTTCGACAGGATTTCGGGAGCAACTCCGAGCTTCAGCCGCTTACCGCCGACAGTTATCTCCGGATATTGTGTAATTATAATAACCTTGCTCGACACACCACGCGATTTTAGCGCACGCAAGACTTCGACGCCTCCCAGTGCTTGGTCATGCCCCCGCTCCGTTGTGCTGCCATCAGTGGAAAAGGTGGGAAGCGCCATGTCAAGCACGATCAGGTCGAATTCAGCGCTCGCTAGTGCCCAAACGGCGGCATGGACGCTATCGACATGTTCGAGCAACGCAGTATTCTTAAAGAACTCCTCAAGGCAAGTTGTTAATTCTTCCTTTTTGTGGAACTCGTCCTCAACCAACAGTATCTTTTTCATATCCAGTCTCTCCGTTGGCGACTTCTGCCTTGAGTTTGAACCGAATGCTTATGTCTGTTCCGCATACGCGATAAGTCACCGTTGATGCGCCCTCATTGAATCTCGTGATGAACTTTACCTTTTTTATGCCCGAGTATCCTTCTGTGACCATATCTGTACCGGTTTCCGACGACGTCACGGCGGCGTCAACGCGCGAAACACACTCAGCGTCGCCCTTGGAGGGCAATGTGGAAATCACCGAGATGT
>NZ_JCACHA010000732.1:0-10821 GCF_059503625.1 Skermanella sp. | reverse complement strand
CGGCTGACCACCGAAGAGGGCGACTGGTACAACGCGGAAGAGGTCGAGACGTCGATCACCAACCTCACCAATGCCGTCGGCGATCTTCAGTACGCGTTCGTCGATATCCAGCCGCGCATCGTACGCAATCGCGAGCAGCGGACCATCGACGTCGTCTATGACATCGGCGAAGGTCCCCGGGTCTTCGTGGACCGGATCGACATTACAGGCAATGTCCGCACGCTGGACAAGGTAATCCGGCGCGAAATGGCCCTGGTGGAAGGCGACCCGTTCAATACGTCCAAGCTGCGCCGGTCCGAGCGCCGCATCCGCGATCTCGGCTTCTTCGAGCGCGTCAACATTACGACCGCCGAGGGCGTCCAGCCTGATCGTTCCGTCATCCAGGTCGACGTCCAGGAACAATCTACCGGTGAAATCGAGATCGGTGCCGGCTTCTCGACCATCGACGGCCCACTGGCGAACTTCGGCATCCGCGAGCGCAACCTTCTAGGCCGCGGACAGGACCTGCGCTTCTCCGCCACTGTGTCGGGGCGCACCCAGGAGTTCGACCTCAGCTTCACCGAACCGTACTTCCTGGAGCGCGATCTGGCGGCCGGCGTGGATGTCTTCCGCATCACCCGCGACAACCAGGACGAAAGCTCCTACGACGAAGCCAACACCGGCATCGGCTTCCGCTTGGGTTATCCGCTGACCGAGCGGTTGAGGCAGCGCCTCAACTACACGCTTCAGCAGACCGAGATCGAGAACGTCGCTGCCGACGCATCCCGCTTCATCCGTGAGCAGCAGGGTACCCGGATCGTCTCGCTGGTCGGCCAGGAATTGATGTACGACGCGCGCGACAGCCGCATCAATCCGACCGAAGGCTACTTCATCCGCCTCAACAACGAGATCGCGGGTTTGGGCGGCGATGCGCGGTTCTCCCGCAATAGGCTGGGTGCCGGTGTCTACTTCCCGGTCACCGAAGGAACCGTGCTGAGCTTCCTGGGCGAAGTCGGCTACATCATCGGCATCGGTCAGGACGTCGCGATTTCAGACCGCTTCTTCCTGGGCGGCGACAGCCTGCGCGGCTTCGCTCCTGCCGGCGTAGGCCCTCGTGAGCTGAACAGCGACGACTCCCTCGGCGGCAACCGGTTCGCCCGTGCCAGCGCCGAACTAGCCTTCCCGATCGGTCTGCCGGATGAGTTCGGGGTCACCGGCCATACCTTCGCGGATATCGGCACGTTGAGCGAAGCTGACGCTACACCGATAGCCGGTGAGCGGTTGGTCGATGACAACTCCCTCCGCGTCGCCGCCGGCTTCGGTATTTCCTGGCGGTCGCCGCTCGGTCCGATCCGCGTCGATCTGGCCTTCCCGATCATCAAGGAAGACTACGACAAGGTGGAAGAGTTCCGTTTCAGCTTCGGAACGCGGTTCTGATCCATGGTGGCTGAACTTCCGCTCCGGCGTCGTCTCTTCCCGGGCTTGGCCGGCATCGCGATGGTTCTCTGCCTCATGGCAGGGCAGCCTCGCGGTGCCTTGGCCGAACTTCCCGCCTCGGTCGTCGCCGTTGTGGACGTTCAGTTCATCCTTCAGGAGGCGGCTGCTTCGAAGAACATCCAGAAGCAGCTCGAAGCGCAGCGCGAGACTTATCAGAACGAGATCTCCAAGCAGGAAGACAGGCTTCGTGCGGTCGAGCAGGAGTTGAACCGCCAGCGATCAGTCCTGTCTCCCGACGATTTCGGCCAGAAGCGGCGGGAGTTCGAGCAGCAGGTCGCCGACGTCCAGCGTACCGTCCAGGCACGCAAGCGCGTCCTGGATCAGGCCTTCAACGAGTCCATGACCAAGGTCCGGGATACAGTTCTCCAGATCGTGACCGAAGTGGCCGGAGAACAGAAGGCGACGCTGGTCCTCGCGAAACAGCAGGTGGTGCTTGCGGAGAAGTCCCTGGACCTGACATCGGCCGTGCTTGAGCGGGTGAACAGAAAATTGCCGACGGTTCCGGTAACGGTACCCAAGAGTTGACTTGACCCAGGGCCTGTATCCGAGGCAAAGGCAACCATCGAAACCTCATAAAGAAGGGAGCCATGCCGGATCCTCGCTTTTTCACCGTTGCCGGACCCTTCACGCTCCAGAAACTGGCCGCTATAGCCGGTGCGGAGATAGGTCCCGGAGCGGACCCGGACACGGTATTCACCGACGTGGCTCCACTCGACGCCGCTGGCCCGACCGATGTCAGCTTCCTTGACAACAAGAAGTATGTCGACGCTTTCAGAGCAAGCCGAGCGGGAGCTTGTCTGGTTCACCCCGATGTCGTGTCGCGCGCTCCCCAGGGCATGGCGCTGCTGGTGACCCGCAAGCCCTATACCGCCTACGCCCTTGTGGCCCAGGCGTTCTATCCGCTGCCGGCTCCCCGTTCCGGTGTCGCCGCCGGCGCCACCGTCGATCCAACCGCCGAAATCGGCGAGGGGACGGAAGTCGCAGCCGGTGCCGTGGTCGGTGCGGGTGCCCGGATCGGCGAACGGTGCCGGATCGCATCCAATGCCGTGGTCGGCGAACGGGTCGAGATCGGCGACAACACTACGATCGGCGCCTGTGCGTCGCTCAGTCACTGCCTGATCGGCAGCCGCGTCAACATCTATCCGGGAGTCCGGATCGGAACGGACGGCTTCGGATTCGCGATGGACCCGACGGGTTTCGTCCGGGTTCCCCAGCTCGGCCGCGTGATCATCGAGGACGATGTCGAGGTCGGTTCCAATTCGACCATCGATCGCGGCGCCGGACCCGATACCGTGATCGGGCGCGGGTCGATGATTGATAATCTGGTCCAGATCGGGCACAACGTGACCATGGGGCCGGGATGCGTCATCGTCGCGCAATCCGGTATCTCCGGGAGTACGCGGCTTGATCACCATGTCGTGCTGGCGGCACAGGGCGGGATCGCCGGGCATCTGAAGATCGGCGCCGGCGCCAGGATCGCGGCAAAATCCGGCGTCATGCGCGACGTTCCGGCTGGAACCGAGGTTGGAGGGTATCCGGCGGTTCCCATGAAGCAGTGGCTGCGTCAGGTAGCGACCCTGGGAAATCTGATCCGCGGGAACCGGTCCCGTCTCAAGGAAGAATAGTTATGGAAGTCACATCTGAGAACAAGACGGCGGAAAACGCCCCTGGCATAGATATCGATATCCTGCGTGTCATGGAAATGATCCCGCATCGCTATCCTATGCTGATGATCGACCGGGTCACGGATGCCATTGCCAACGTCAGCGCCGTCGGCATCAAGAACGTGTCGATCAACGAGCATTTCTTCCAGGGCCACTTCCCGCAGCGGCCGGTCATGCCGGGCGTCCTCATCGTGGAAGCCATGGCCCAGACGGCGGGCGTCCTGGTGGTCCATACCCTGGGTGCCGAGTCCGAAGGCAAGCTGGTCTACTTCATGTCGATCGACGACGCCCGCTTCCGGCGTCCGGTGACGCCGGGTGACACCGTTCATATCCATGTTACGAAGATCCAGCACCGGCGCAATGTCTGGAAGTTCAAGGGCGAGGCCAAAGTAAACGGTGCACTCTGCGCCGAAGCGACCTTCGCCGCCATGATCCTGGATGAGTGAGCAGGCAGCATGACAGTATCCATCCACCCCCACGCGATCGTCGACCCGGCCGCCCGGATCGGCGCATCCGTTACCATCGGCCCGTTCTGCGTGGTCGGTCCCGATGTGGTGTTGGAGGATGGCGTCCGGCTCCACTCGCATGTGGTCGTCGAGGGGAGAACCCGGATCGGTCCGGGCACCCAGATCTTCCCGTTCGCTTCGATCGGCCATGCACCTCAGGACTTGAAATACCATGGCGAAGCGTCCGAATTGATCATCGGCGCCAACAATCGCATCCGCGAGCACGTCACGATGAATCCGGGCACGGAAGGCGGCGGCATGGTGACCAAGGTCGGCGACAACTGCCTGTTCATGATGGCGTCCCATGTCGCGCATGACTGCATCGTCGGCAACAACGTCATCCTCGCCAACAACGCCACGCTTGGCGGTCATGTTCGCGTCGGCGACCACGCGATCCTGGGTGGTCTGTCGGCCGTCCACCAGTTCGTCCGGATCGGTGCCCATGCCATGATCGGCGGCATGTCGGGCGTCGAGCAGGATGTCATCCCGTTCGGCCTCGTCATGGGTGAACGTGCCCGGCTCAATGGCCTGAACCTCGTCGGCCTTCAGCGCCGCGGGTTCGACAAGGACGCTATCCGCACGCTCCGCGCAGCCTACAAGACCCTTTTCGCGGCGGACAAGACGCTGGCCGAACGGATCGATCAAGTCGGCGAGGAATTCGGCGATCAGCCCGTAGTCGGCGACATCCTGTCCTTCATCCGCGCCGAAGCGTCGCGCCCGATCTGCCAGCCCCGCGTGGAGAATGCTTCCTAAGCTCGGCATCATCGCGGGCGGCGGCGATCTGCCGGTAAGGCTGCTGGAGGCTTGCCACTCGATCGGCCGCGAGGCCTTCGTGCTTGGCCTGGAAGGGCATGCGGAACCGGAGGGTATCGGCCGCCATGTCGATCTCTGGGTCCGCTTGGGAGCAGCCGGCACCATGCTCGACGCCCTGCGCGCCGCCGGCGCGCGCGACATCGTCCTGGCCGGCCGGGTACGCCGTCCCAGCCTTGTCGAGCTTAAGCCGGATTGGCGGGGCGCCCGCTTCTTCGCCCGGATCGGCGCCCGCGCGCTTGGCGATGACGGGCTGTTGAAGGCGGTGACGGCGGAGCTTGAAGGCGAGGGCTTTCACGTGGTGGCGGCCCATGACGTATTCCGAGATCTTCTGACACCGGCGGGGCCGTTGGGCGGTCTCAAGCCCGATGAGCAGGCCGAAGGAGATATCGCGCGCGGTGTCGCCGTGATCCGCGCCCTGGGGCCTCTGGATGTCGGCCAAGCCGTCATCGTTCAGCAAGGCCTGGTGCTCGGTATCGAGGCGATCGAGGGTACCGACGCCCTGATCGAGCGCTGCGCGACCCTGCGCCGCGACGGTCCCGGCGGCGTGCTGGTCAAGATGACCAAACCCACGCAGGATCTTCGTTTCGACCTGCCCACAGTCGGCGTCGTGACGGTGGAGCGGTGCGCCGCCGCAGGCCTGCGCGGCATCGCGGTCGAAGCAGGCAAGACCATCGCGCTGGACCGGGATGCGATAGCATCACAGGCCGACCGGCTCGGTCTTTTCGTGGTTGGATTGGACAACACCTCGTGAGTTCCGAAACAGGACCGTTGGTCTTCCTGATCGCCGGCGAACCTTCCGGCGATCTGCTCGGCGCGCGCCTGATGGCCGCCATGAAGCGCAAGGCGGACGGCCCCATCCGCTTCGCCGGGATCGGTGGCGACCGTATGATCGCGGAGGGGCTGGAAACCCTGTTCCCGCTCCACGAGCTGTCGCTGATGGGCATCGCCGAGCTTCTGCCCCGGCTGCCCAACCTGATCCGGCGGCTGAAGCAGACGGCAGTGGAGATCCGGAACAGGCGACCTGATGTCGTCGTGACGATCGACGCACCGGACTTCTGCTTCCGCATCGCCAAGCGCCTGAAAGGCTCCGGCATTCCCTTCGTCCATTACGTGGCGCCGACGGTATGGGCGTGGCGGCCCAAGCGGGCACGGAAGATCGCCGCCTTTCTGGATCACCTGCTGGCTCTCCTTCCGTTCGAACCGCCCTATTTCGAGCGGGAAGGATTGCCCTGCACCTTCGTCGGCCATTCCATCGTGGAGGGGGGTGCGGCTTCGGGAGACGCCGGCCGCTTCCGGACCAAGCACGGGATCCCTCTCGGTACCCGTCTCCTGACGGTCCTGCCCGGCAGCCGCCGGAGCGAGATCAGCCGCCTGCTGCCGGACTTCAAGGCGACGCTGGAGCGTCTGGCGCCGAGCCATCGTGGCCTTGTCGCCGTCGTTCCTACCGTGCCCCACGTGCGCGACACGGTTGCGGCCGAGGTCGCGGGGTGGCCGGTACCGGTAATCCTGGTCGAGGGAGACCAGGACAAGTACGATGCCTTCGCCGCGTCGGAAGTGGCGCTGGCGGCGTCGGGAACCGTAGCATTGGAATTGGCGCTGGCGCGGCTGCCGGCTGTCATCGCTTATCGGATGCACCCGGTCACCGTCGGACTTTACCGGCGCTTCATCCACGTCAAATACGCCAACTTGGTCAACATCATGCTGGACCGGATGCTGGTGCCGGAGTTCCTTCAGGAAAACTGCACGCCGGAAAACCTGGCGGACGCGGTCGGCAGACTGCTCGACGATCCCGCCGCCCGCTCGGAGCAGCGGGATGGAGTCGCCGAAGTCGCGCGCTGGCTGGGGCAGGGAGGTCCGCCGCCGAGCGAGCGCGCGGCAGACGTGGTATTCGGCATACTCGAAGGCCGGAACGGCACGTCAAACGTTGATACGGTATCCAAGAAAACCGGAGGGATATGAGATGGCGAATTTCCGCATGCTGCACACGATGCTGCGGGTCTATGACCTGGATAAGTCGATCGACTTCTACACCCGCTTGCTCGGCATGAAGCTGCTGCGCCGTACCGATTTCGAAGGCGGCCGCTTCACGCTGGCCTTCGTAGGCTATGGCGATGAATCGGACCATACCGTCCTGGAGCTGACGCACAACTGGGACCAGAAGGAGCCGTACCAGCTCGGCACCGCCTATGGTCACATCGCCCTCGGCGTGCCGGACATCTACGGCACCTGCAAGGAGCTGGAGGCGGAAGGCGTCAAGATCCCGCGTCCGCCCGGCCCGATGAAACACGGCACCACCGTAATCGCCTTCATCGAGGATCCGGACGGCTACAAGGTGGAACTGATCGAACGTTCGTGAAGGAAAGCTGCGGTCCGACGAACATCGTTCCGCCGAAACGAAAAGGGCGCTCCGAGGAGCGCCCTTTTTCATTGGGTTGATGCCGCAATGGGTTAGTGCCGCAGCAGGTACCAACCTATTCCGCCGACGATGGCCAGCAGGACAATCCAGCGCGCCAGCCGCAGCAGCCGCACCCGCATCGGAGCACGGTTGTCATTGGCCGCTTGAGGAAAGATGCGGGCACCGCGTGTCGTCGCGATGCTCACAGGGGGATTGCGGGCGGATCCATTGGACCCGCCCGAGCCGATATGGGAAGTGACGCGCCGGTCAGCCACGCTCGTTCTGCGGAATAAACGTCCGCTGCGTCGCACCGGTGTAGAGCTGACGCGGGCGGCCGATCTTCTGCCCCGGATCTTCGATCATTTCCTTCCACTGGGCGATCCAGCCCACGGTGCGGGCGACGGCGAACAGCACGGTGAACATGCTGGTCGGGAAGCCCATGGCCTTCAGGATGATGCCCGAGTAGAAATCGACGTTCGGGTACAGCTTCTTCTCGATGAAGTATTCGTCCTCGAGGGCGATACGCTCCAGCTCCATCGCGATATCGAGCAGCGGGTCGTTCTTGATTCCCAGATCAGCCAGCACTTCGTGGCAGGTCTCGCGCATCACCTGGGCGCGCGGGTCGAAGTTCTTGTAGACGCGGTGGCCGAAGCCCATCAGGCGGAAGCTGTCGTTCTTGTCCTTGGCGCGCTTGATGAACTCGGGGATGCGGTCCTTGTCGCCGATCTCCTGGAGCATCTTCAGCACGGCTTCGTTGGCGCCGCCATGGGCGGGGCCCCACAGGGACGCGATGCCGGCGGCGATGCACGCGAACGGGTTGGCGCCCGACGAGCCCGCCAGACGGACCGTGGAGGTCGAGGCGTTCTGCTCGTGATCGGCATGCAGGATGAAGATGCGGTCCATCGCCCGGCTCAGCACCGGATTGTTCACGTACGGCTCGCAGGGCACGCCGAACGTCATGTAGAGGAAGTTTTCCGCGTAGCTGAGATCGTTGCGCGGATACATGAAGGGCTGGCCGACCGAGTACTTGTAGGCCATCGCGGCGATGGTCGGCAGCTTGGCGATCAGCCGGTGGGAGGCGATCATCCGCTGCTTCGGATCTTCGATATCCGTGCTGTCGTGGTAGAAGGACGACAGGGCGCCGGTCACGCCGCAGAGGATCGCCATCGGGTGGGCGTCGCGGCGGAAGCCGCGAAGGAAGTAGTTGATCTGCTCGTGGACCATCGTGTGGTAGGTGATGGTCTTGTCGAAGGTGACGAGCTGTTCGGGGGACGGAAGCTCGCCGTGGAGAAGCAGATAGCAGACTTCGAGGAAATTGCAGTTCTTCGCCAGATCCTCGATCGCGTAGCCGCGGTGCAGCAGAATACCTTCATCGCCATCGATATAGGTAATCTTGGACTCGCAGCTACCGGTCGAAGTAAAACCGGGGTCGTAGGTAAAATAACCGCTATCGGCGTAAAGTTTACGAATATCTATCACTTCAGGGCCGGTAGTGCCTGGGAGCACCGGCAACGTGTAAGTCTTACCGGTGCTGTTATCAGTCAGCGTAACCGTTTTCTGGCTCATCTCGGCACTTCCTTGTGATTGCGGCATCGGGAAAACCCGTACCGTCTCATATCAAGTGAGAATAATACTGCGAAGCTGTGTTGGCAACGCAGCGCGTGGGCCTTAGCGCGGTTGCGCAATATCCGCAATGCGCGCCAGTGTTTCCGTTTTCCCTAATAACTCGGCAACCTCGAAAATTGGTGGAGAAACTGTCGAGCCGGACAGGGCCGCCCTTAACGGCTGAGCCACCTTGCCAAGCTTAAGTCCCTTATTTTCAGCGTATTGCCTCACTTCCGCCTCGATCGATGCGGCATCCCAAGCGTCGAAAGGACGCAGCCGCTCGGCCAGTTCCGCCAATACCGCAGCCCCTTCGCCGGTAACCAGATCGGCCGCCTTGTCGGTCATCTTGAGCGGCCGGGCCACTACGTAAAACTGCGCCGAGTCCGCCAATTCAACAAGCGTCTTCGCCCTTTGCTTCAGTCCCGGCATCGCCCGCGTCAACAGGTCGCGGGCCTCTGAATTCACCGGTGCGCCTGACTTGGCCTCGATGAGCGGCACGATCAGGCCGACCAGGCGGACGTCGTCAGCCAATCGCATGTAATGCGCGTTCAGGTTGTCCAACTTGGCGAAATCGAAGCGTGAAGGCGACCTTCCGATGCCGCCGAGATCGAACCACTCGACCGCCTGTTCGGTCGAGATGATCTCGTCGTCGCCATGACCCCAGCCAAGCCGAAGCAGGTAGTTGCGCACGGCTTCCGGCAAGTAACCCATGTCCCTATAGGCATCAACGCCCAGCGCGCCGTGCCGTTTCGACAGTTTCGCGCCGTCAGCCCCATGGATGAGGGGAATATGCGCGAATTGGGGCAGGTCCCAGCCCATCGCGCGATAGATCTGGATCTGGCGGAAGGTGTTGGTCAGGTGGTCGTCGCCCCGGATCACATGGGTCACGTTCATGTCGTGGTCGTCGACCACGACCGACAGCATATATGTCGGCGTGCCGTCGGCCCGCAGCAGGACCATGTCGTCGAGCTGCGCGTTCTGGACCCGCACCTCTCCCTGGACATGGTCAGCCAGGACGGTTTCACCTTCCTGCGGCGCCTTCAGCCGGATCACCGGCGAGACGCCGGCGGGTGCTTCCGCCGGGTCGCGGTCGCGCCAGCGCCCGTCGTACCGCATCGGCTGGCCGGCGGCCTTTTGTTCGGCGCGCATCGCCTCCAGCTCTTCCGGGCTGGCGTAGCAGCGATAGGCGTGGCCGGCCTCCATCATCTGGTGCGCGACTTCGGCATGGCGGCCGCGCCGCTCGAACTGCGACACGGCGTCGCCGTCCCAGCCGAGTTCGAGCCACTTCAAGCCGTCGAGGATGGCCTCGACCGCCGCTTCGGTGGAACGGGCGCGGTCGGTATCCTCGATCCGCAACAGGAAGGTGCCGCCGTGATGGCGGGCGAACAGCCAATTGAATAAGGCTGTACGCGCCCCGCCGATATGGAGAAATCCGGTGGGCGAGGGCGCAAAACGCGTGACGACGGTCATCGTTACCGCAATTCCGATCTGGACTGCTAGAATGGTTTCGGCAGACATATCACACTGGGGCCGGCCATGCACCCCAACCGGCGGAATGATGAGTAGTCACGCATCGCGGACCTCAGTTTACGGCATGGCAGCTGCGCTCGCGGGCCGCGGGTCTGGATGGCGCAACCCGCTGCGCCGCCTGGGCGCCTGCTTCGCGGCGGAGCGGGAGCGCTGGATTCTCTGGGTGCCCGCTGGCATCGGACTGGGTGTGGTCGGCTATTTCCTGCTGCCGGCCGAACCGCCGGATTGGAGCGGAGCCATTGCGGCGTCGGTGCTGGCGCTGTCGGCCGTGCTTCTGCGCCGTTTCGACCGCGCATTGCTGATTTGCCTGGTGCTGCTCGCCCCGGCTCTCGGCTTTGCCGCGGCTCAAGCGCGAACCGCGCTGGTTTCCGCTCCCATGCTGGTGAAGGAAGTCGGGCCGGTTCCGATTAACGGGCGTGTCCTCAGCATCGACAAGCTGGAAAAGGGCGGACGGGTCGTGCTGACCGACCTGTCGATTCCCCGGATCGACCCAGCGGCTACTCCCGGCCGTATCCGGCTACGCTTGCGGAATGCGCTGGAACTGCCGCAGCCGGGCGAGCGGGTCCGGATCGTGGCGGTCGTTTCGCCGCCGCCGGGACCGGTCATGCCCGGCGCATTCGACTTCGGCCGATCCGCCTTCTTCGCCGGGATCGGCGGCGTCGGCTATGCGGTCGGCAAGGCCGAGCGGATCGAAGACAGGCCGGTCGATTTCTGGACCGGCGTCATGGCGGCGGCGGAACGGCTGCGGGTGTCGATGGGGACGAGGATCGGCGAAACGGTCGGTGGGGCGGAGGGTGGCGTCATCGGCGCTTTCCTGACCGGCCAGCAGACC